>CAMQXE010000083.1 GCA_947038745.1 uncultured Propionibacteriaceae bacterium
GAAAATTGCATAACTTGCAAAAGTTACGCTCTGCTGGGTAATCGCCCCACAGCCTTCAATGAGTATCCCTACCTGCGGATCAAGCTCAACCGTTTCTGCGAAACAATCACGATCCCAGTCCCAACGTCGATGGTGCGGATCATATGGATCCAAAATCGTCTCTGCTACGGCTTGGCTTCCAGCAGCTAGCCCAGACCAACCGGGATACACATCATCTAAAGAAACTATCTGCAACGGCTCCGTGAACTGCCTTGCTAAGGCATGTGCAAATGTCGTCTTCCCAGAACCAGAACCACCATCGATAAGAATGACGTGCCTCGACGGCGCTAGCGCGCTCATGGTTTGACACAAAATGCGGGCAAAATCCGCGTGCATGCAGCTACTCCAGAGAAGGTTTAATGAAAGTACAAGCCTAGTCCCATAGCGGCGACCATTGGCCTTGCCATACTGCCACCGCAACTGCGGTGGTGATTACTAGCACGGAAGCCACCGCCACAATGACATCTTCTTTATGGAACTTGGCCGGACGAGCCCAGGTACGTTCGCCCCTACCAAAACCACGAGCTTCCATCGCGGTGGCCAGTGTTGATCCTCGACGTAGAGAGATCACGAGCAAACCAAAAGCCATGCCCCAAAAACAGCGCAGACGGTTCCCATCACCAAGCCCGCGAGCGCGACGAGCCATGACGATCATGCGTTGATCGGAGCGGATCAGGCCCACGGTACGCACACCAGCCAGGCTCCCCAGCACGAAACGGGCCGGTAGTTTGCATAACTGCGCCAGACCATCGCCAAGCTCAGTTGGATCGATACCGGCAAAGAGCAAGATCACCGGAACGGTGCAGGCCAGCACCCGGATCGTCATCGCGGCCGCTGCACTTACCGAACCAGCGCTGATGCACATCGGCCCCCAGCGCCAATAAATCTCCCCTGCTGGGTCGGCGTAGAGCAGCAGACTGATGCCTGCCAGCGGCGCAAAAATTACTACCGGAAGCAACCGCCAGAAACCACGGGCCCCGGCAAGTAACAGCAGCGGCACGGCCAGAGCCAACTGGATTGTCGGGCTAAGTCGATCCAAGGAGAAGATCAACGGTGTCGTAACAACCACTGCCGCAGCTAAGCGCGTGACCGGGTTTACGCGGTCAAGGAAACTCATGCCAGCTCGATTCGTTGTTGTCCCAAGGCCGCGACATAGGGCAAGTCGTGCGTGCTAGAGAGCACCGTTGAGCCATCAGACACCACCTGCGTGATAAGCCGGACTAGCTCCACCCAGGTTGCTCGATCTTGACCAAAAGTAGGTTCATCTAAGACGATGACTTGCGGCTGTGCCACCAGCACAGTCGCCACCGAGAGCCGCCGCTTTTCCCCACCTGACAAGGTAAAAGGATTAGCCCCTGCCAGCGAGGTTAGCCGTAATCGCTCCAGCACCTGATCGACGGCAGCGTTGATCTCCTGCGGTGACCGCTTGAGCGCGCGCAACCCCAACGCCAACTCATCGCGCACCGTGCCTGTGACGAATTGGTGCTCTGGATTTTGAAAAACCACCCCGATACGGGTCAGCAGTTCCTTGGAACGCCATTTCAGCGGGTTATTTGAACGAAGATTTGCAGTAAGGATGTCCGCTGCCTGCACGGAACCCCCAAGAGGAGGCAGCAATCCGGCTAAGGTCAGCGCCAACGTCGATTTTCCGACGCCGTTCGGGCCGGTCAGCGTTGTGGAAATGCCCTGCCCCAGACTGATCTGTTCAAACTGACGAACTGGTTGGTCATAGCCAATCACCAGATCCCTTGCACTAATGATTTCTGACGTAGCGCTGCACTTAGGTAATGCCGCGACATCCGGCAATCCAGGAACCCATACCCCAGCTTTGGCTAGCTGCTCCCGGTGAGTCGCAAAAACTGTTGCTGGCGGCCCATCAACCAACACCCCACCGCCAGGCTCCAAGACAATGACACGGTCCACGACGTCAGCCCAAATATCGACATGGTGCTCAATGACGATCAAGGTCATTGAGCGATCAGAAACCGCGTTGAGTACTGCATCACGAACTTCAACCACGCCATCAGGATCAAGATTGGCGGTTGGTTCATCCAGCAGCAACAGCCCCGGTTGCATTGCCAGTACTCCAGCCAAGGCAAGCCTTTGACGCTGCCCGCCAGATAACGCAGCTGTTTTCCGATCTAACCCCACTCGAAGCCCTACAGCTTCAAGACTGTCGTGAACTCGACGCCAAATCTCGTCACGGGGTACGCACAAGTTCTCACAACCGAAGGCAACATCGTCACCCACTTTTTCCAAGATGATCTGCGCATCAGGGTCTTGCAACACCAGACCGGCTTTTCCCGGCACCCCAGCCCGCTCACCATCGACAAGTAACTGGCCTTGAGCGGTGCCATCGTCATCACCGCCTAGGACACCAGCCAAGCCACGGATAACTGTAGATTTTCCAGATCCAGTCGGGCCAAGCAAGAGAACACGCTCGCCTGGCTCAATATGAAAATCAAGCCCACGAACTGCCCAGGACCGGCGGCCGGCATGTTGCCAGCCCCAGCCCTGGGCATCAACCGAAAAAGGTTTAACCAACGTCAGCGTTCCGCCCCACCGGGAATCGATTGAGCGCGCCGGTCTTTGCCAACGCCTTAGTCAAGTAGTAACCAAGCGCACCGGCAAGAACCATGCCCGAGATGATGAGCGTGCCGAGGTAAACCGTGCAGTAGGCAAAACCCTTCTTGTAATTAGCCGAGTAGAACAGTTCCAAGAACCAGTTCCCGATAGCTGCACCTGCACCTGCGAGCATGGCTGTCACAAGATTCGACTTACGGTAGAAGAAAGCAAGAAATACCAGCTCTGCACCCAAGCCCTGAGCCAAACCAGAGTAAATCGTCGAGATACCCCACTGCGAACCAAGCGCTGCCGAAATAGAGGCGGCTAATACCTCAACGAATACCGCTGCACCCGGCTTACGGATAATGAGCCCGCCAAGAACGCCACCGATCTGCCAGACGCCAACAACGATGCCGCCAAAACCTGGGGTAAGTTTTCCGAAAATCTCAAAAGCCGCTCCACCCACAGTGTTCCAGCCCAAGAAAATGAAACCGCAAACCACCCCGAGAATTGCCGCAACCACGATGTCGACGACTCGCCAGGTGAACCTATTGTGTGCCATAGAAGTGCCCTTTCTTGCACCGGCACGGGTGCCACCGACGATCGGTGGATGTGAGAAATCTGCCTCCCTGCGCTGGCATGACCCAGATCAGGTTCGACGGTCGAGGGCCTTGCCCCTCCTCTCAGCCCGGCTTACCGGACTCCCGTGTTCAGCTAGAACAATAGCGTGCTTAGCCTTTACCGTGAGACAGACGCAGCTCAACCAAGCCTGCTAGCCATGCAACCAGCCCAGCCAGTACGATAGAACCCAATGTCGCGCCCAACCATGACGGTGCCACGAAACCCAACATTTTATCGATGTGCGCAAAGAACGCAGACCATCCAGGAACAGTCCCTGGGAAGATCAGCTGATAGCCCACAAAGCCCAACAACCAGGCCAACGGCGGAGACCAACGCAACCGCGATGTCGCGGAGAGATCCCAGCGCTGCCGTCGAACGATGAAGAAGTCAACGACAGAAACTGCGGCTAGCGGAACAAAAGCAGAACCGATCAGGAACAAGAAGTTCTCATACTGAGCAAAATCGAGCAGCCCTGCCAGCAAAGTTGCGATACACCCGACGGCCACAGAAATGATGCGACGATCTACTCGCGGTGCAAGGTTGTGAACTGAAACGCTCGTCGAATACACATTGGCAAAAGCCTGATCCAACTCATCAACGAGTAAAAGCGCAATCGCTACAGCTCCTGCCGGAAGCGCGATAAGAGCAGTAATGAGGTTCGTACCTGAAAGATCGCCGCCCAGATGCACCATGGCTAGCACGCCCAGAACGTAATATGCGCACGTTGCCAAGCCATAGCCAATCATCGATCCGGAGAACGCAGCGCCTCGCCCCTTAGAATGCCGAGAATAATCAGCCACCAGCGGACAGAATGAAATTACTTGAGCGGCAGCCAGATCCACTCCAGGCCAGAAACCTAAAGCCGACGAGCTATCTACGGGTTGGCTCGGCCGAGACAATACCGCGATAAATAGATAGACCGAACACAGCAACACCAGCCAGAGCAATACCCGACGAAGTAGCGTCGCAGTTCCAAGAGGACGAAGTGCCATAAGCGTGCACCCCACGCCAGCAAGGAGTACAAAAGGCCAACGCCAGGCTGCCCCTAGAACCCCAGCAGCCGCTGATGAAATAACCAGCAATTCCATCGTCGCCCAGCCAATATTTTGAGCGATGTTAAGAATCGTCGGGAACCAGGAACCTCGAAGCCCAAACAGACCTCGCATCGTCACCATGGCCGGTGTCCCGGTAACAGCACCGATAGCCGCGTTACCACCAAGTAGCGCTGCACCGATAGCCGCACCCAACACGCAGGCCCAAAGCCCCCCGGATAGAGAACCCACAGTGGTGGTAACTAGAGCACCAGTAAGCGGGCCGAACAGCGAGACCCCAAATGACGCCCACATTGCAAGCTGTGCCCAGAAACCCAATATCCGTGGTGGGTTATCGGTTAAGGTAAGCGGCGCTTCAACTTGGCCTACCATCACGACCACCACCCATGGAAATGGTGGACTGGCCCTGGGCCATGACCAATAGCTAGCTCATCTGCATGAGCAATAGCCGCAGTTAAATACGATTTAGCATCTTGAATGGCTGCGAGCCAGGTATCTCGCTGAGGACGAAGGGCTGCAATTGCTGAACTTAACGTGCAACCGGTGCCATGAGTATTCGTCGTCGCAATACGTTGCGCAACCAGAATCTCCATAGAACCGTCGGCATCAATAAAGACATCCGTCGCGTCCATCGCCGAGCCGTGCCCGCCCTTAACTAAAACCCGCTGCGCTCCTAGCTCCATCAATGCGGTTGCTTGTTGCTGCATCTGCGTCAAAGTCGTTGCGGTCTGAACTCCCAATAGCACTGCAGCTTCAGGAAGATTCGGCGTAATGAGACTCGCCTTCGGGATTAAAAGCCGCAATGCGGCTACAGCGTCATCAGCCAAAAGCTGTGATCCAGAGGTTGCCACCATGACCGGATCAAGGACGATCGGAAGCTCCCGATACTCAGCCAGCAAATCGTCTACCCCATGGCTCACCGTCTCGACTAACTCTGCGGAGGCCAACATTCCGATCTTGACTGCGTCTATTCGGATATCGCTACGCACCGCATCTAACTGAGCCGTAACGAAATCAGCCGGGACCGGCAATGCGTGGGTTACCCCTTGGGTGTTTTGCGCGGTCAATGCCACGATCACGCTCATGCCATAAGCTCCGAGCGCGGAGAAAGCCTTGAGATCAGCTTGTATCCCAGCTCCTCCTGAAGAATCGCTGCCCGCAATAGTGAGCGCTACTGGAATCGTCATCTCGTTGCCTCCTGCCAAGCCTGGACTAATTTCTGGGTTGCCTTGCCAATATCGGGTTGCCCGCAGATTGCTGAAATAACACTCATCCCCGAGCAGCCGACCTTAACTAAAGATTCAGCATCACCAGCAGTAACCCCTCCGATTGCACATACCGGCCAAGGACTGATGGCAACGATGTCGCCAACTCCCTCAACGCCGATTGGGGCTACTCCGCTCTTCGACGATGTCGCATGCAGCGCCCCCGCGCCGAGATAGTCAATCGCTTCCAAGCCGTAATGCGTAACCGCGTGCGCTACCTGCTGCGGCGTGTTTGCGGTTAGTCCCAAGATCGCTGTGTCCCCTAAAAGCGCGCGAGCTTGGTCCACGGGGAGATCCGACTGCCCAATATGTGCGCCGTCAGCCCCAATAGCTTTCACTAGGTGAACCCGGTCATCAATGAGCAGCGGGACTGCTCCACAAACCGCCTTTACCCGACGTCCTAAAGCCACGAAATCTTCGTTACTGAGATCAGAGTCACGAAGTTGTACCAAGGTACAGCCGTGGGCAACCGCCTGCCGCACTGTTTCTACGACTCCTTCAGCACTGCCG
>CAMQXE010000084.1 GCA_947038745.1 uncultured Propionibacteriaceae bacterium
CAAGGGGGTGTAAAATCCCGAGAGCCACCAGGGACTTGTCCCCTGAACCAGAGGGTTCAGGGGACAAGTCCCTGGTGGTGTACTAGATGAAAACAGCCTCCAAGTGGAGGCTGTTTTCATATGTATAGGCTCACCCCATAGCAAATATCGCAATGTTTTGTATTGCATGAGGTGCCCCGGCATAACCCACTATTGCAGTACGCACAGACGCACTCTAGGATCAGCGGTGGAAGGGAACTATGCCGATGACTAATACCTTGATCTGTCCGCAGTGCCATCAGCAAGTAGCGCCATCGGTGCAGCAATGTCCAGTTTGCGCCACAATTCTCGCACCGCCTCCAGCGGGTTCCGAGCAAAGCATGGCAACACCGCAGCAGATGCCAGCACAATCACAGTTCATACCCCAGCAACAACAATTCCCACCGCAACAAATGCCACCGATGCAGCAGTTCCCGCCACAATTTTCGCCGCCGCAGCCTACTGCAAAGGGTAAAGGAAGCATCGCGCTCGTTATCGGCATCGCACTGCTGACGCTCGCAGTAGCACTGGTTGGAGTACTCTTCGCTACTGGGCTGTTCGACAAGAAGATTTCTGCGGCGAGCACAGCAACCGCTACTGCAATGCCAAGTAGCACGTCAAGGCCATCAACGTCGACGGTGACAGTTACTGCCACATCTACCGCCTCGTCGACGCCTCAACTACGTCACCATCTGCTACATCGCTTCCTGCGGCTCCATCACTTCCATCATCGATGATGCGGTGCACAAGCGTCAGCGCTGTCAACGACGTTACCTCCTGCGAATTTGCAGAAAAAGTAAGTACTGAGTACTTACGCCAGAGCGAACGTCGCAAACCGGTCTTGCTTAATGTCTGGAGCCCCGTTACATCCCAGTCTTACATGATGACCTGCATTCCCTATACCGGGCAGGTGCACTGCACCGGTGGTAACAATGCTTTGGTGGTTCTAACCGGCGTTAATTAACTCAGCTTTGTGCTGAGTTCGGTGAGTATAGCCGTCGCGCTGTCAAAGCTGCCTGACGCCCAGACGAGTATGGCAACGATCTGGACGCTTCCATCAGTCTGAGGAAGATAACCAAGCTGACGGGCCCAGTAACCGCCATTTTTCCCAGGACCCCAACCACCTTTGTATCGTGCTCCAGCAAAACGTCCCAGGCCCCAAGCCAGGGTTGGACTAATTGCGCCCATGCGCTCCAGCGTCGGGACCGCTTCGGGAGAGCACGATAACTTGTCGAGGAATAACACCTGTTCCGCAGTAGACCACTGCGTCTGTCCTGCAATCGAGAAACCTGGGTATGTCACCGTTGCTGGCACTGTAGTTGTGGTTGAACCAAGATCATTGAGTACCGCTGTGAGTGCAGCAGCGGCAGTTTCGTTGCTGCCAAGCGCTCGCCACAGCACAGCAGCAGAATCATTATCGGAATTGGTGATGGCAGCGTTCAGCTCCTCGCTGTAAGCATTGGCAATCCCTGCGCGTTGGATCGCTACAGCCAGTGGGAGTTTTGATGTTGACCAGGCCGGGCCAGTGAGCAAAGAACCGATATTGCTCGTGGAACCATCCGGATTGAGCCAAGCAATGCCAATCTGTGCACCGTAGGCAGCCTCTAGCCGAGTAACAGCAGCCTGGACTGGTGCAGAGGGCGGAGCAGTGCGAGAGACAGCACATAGTGCGTGGACATTGCTGTCCGTTGAAGGACGTGGTGATGGAGTTACAGTCACCGTGATGGCGTGCGAGGTTGGAGGGACATCGCTGCTCGGGATAGAGGACGTTTCGGCGCTAGCCGATGATGATGGGCTAGGCGTCGGCAAAGCGTAGGTGTGGCAGGAAGTGAGCGCACAGCAGCTCAGCGCTGCCAGTGCAATCCTGCAGCGTGAGGAAAAGCTAGGCCCCGGCAAGGCGCAATCGCTCTGCTCTAAGCGCGTCGATAGCTGGACGCAGAAGCGGCGGCAGACGCTTATTGAGCGCAAGCTCTAAGAGATGATCTGCAAGCTCTGGATTCCTGGCTAGACATGGCCCATGTTGGTATGTACCTAAAACTCGTCCTGTTTCATTAACTGCACCTTCTGAGCCATCTTTACAGTTACCTACACCTCTCACCACTGTGGCAAGCGGACGAGTCCTTGGAGAAAGCGTGGTGTAGCCGCCATGGTTTTCAAAACCGGTGATCATCGAGACAGTGCCGTTAAGACGTTCCCAACGAGTCACGATCTCTCCGACCGTTCGCTCAGGAGCACGTCGAGTATCAACATCGAGTAGACCTAAGCCCTCAACCACACGGTCATCAGCGCCGACTGTGAAGCTATTGCCACAGATCTGATAACCCGCACAGATCGCGAATAGAACTGCGCCATCCGAGATGCGTTCAGCTAGCACTCCTTGCTCACGTAGGAGTTGCAGCGCCGTGATCTGGGCTTGGTCCTCGCCGCCGCCAAGCAGATAGAGCGAAGCATCTGTGGGGATAGGTTCGCCAGGTGCTACCTCGACGACCTCAACGTCCATGCCACGCCGGGCAAGACGCTGCTGGAGAACCCTGGCGTTACCTACGTCACCATAGAGGCCAAGCAGCGATTGGTAGATGTTGACGATCTTCACTTGAGGCCTCCCAAAGCCAGGAGCTGCTGGAACGGGGTATAGGTGGAGACAACATCGACTGCACCCGTACCTAACGAGACAGCCGTGGCCAGATCAGGAACATACTCATGATCTACGTCGGCATAGAGCAAACGAACAGCTAGATCTTTGCCACGGTATCCCGTCGCGATCACACGCTTTCCTAACCCGGCAAGAGACTCAAAATCGACGTCCCACAGCCAAGAGACGTCTTGCCCGTCAGCATATTGAGAGTCGATAGCTAGTACGACTGTGTCTGCTTCGATCAATGGCAAGCAGGTCGCCCAACCGGCAGGGTTCTTGGCCAACATCAGACGACAATCGGCCTGGCCAAAAGTTGCTTGGGAAAAGCGACCGGCCGGGGCTTGCACTGTAGTCATAGCTTCAAGCGCTACTTCCGCGCTGATGCCTTTGAGATCAGCCGCAGCAAGCATGCAGGCGGCATTGCCGACATTGAACTGGCCTGGTACTTGAAGTTCAGAGGCGTAGCGAGCGCCAGTAGGTGTCTGAATGGAACGATTATCGACAATGTAGTCAGGCTTAGGCTGGACTAGATCTCCGGTGGGGCAGCGCCAGGTCTGCCTCCCGCATCCTGTGGGTTCGCGCAAGAGCACTGCTCCGCAGGCAGGGCACAATGACGCGTCTTGGGTCCAGCTTGAACCAACATCAACCCACACGGTTTTTTTGCCAGCGCTCGCGGCCCAGACCACTAGTGGATCATCGGTAGTGGCGATGACGACGGGGCCAGCTTCGCCAAGTGAGGTGAGAGTTTCACGCCATGATCGCGCCAGCGAGGTTATTTCATGGTGGCGGTCTAGCTGATCACGAGAAAGATTAAGAATGATGAAGGCTTGTGGCTTGCCGCAGAGCAATACGTCGCTGACTGCGCGCTCATCAGTTTCAAGGCAGGCGATGGGGGACTTCGGGTGCTCGGATACGGCTGAGACGATGCCATACTGCAAGTTAGCGCCATCTGCGTTGGTAACAACATCGAACTGGGTACGTAGCGCAGCGGTTAGTAGATGGGTGGAGGTGGTTTTGCCATTTGTGCCTGTGACGATAAATGTTTGTTTGCCGTCAAGGAGCTGCTGAAGCGCGTCAGGGGCAATGGTGCGGATGATCTTGCCACGGATAGAGACTCCAGACCCACGCTTTGCTAATCGTGATGCTGTAGAAGCAAGGTTGCCCGCCGTGATTGCACCCCAGAGCCGGGTTCGTTTGATCAGATCACTCGGGTTATTGCCTGCCATGGGTCTAGTCTGCCGTACTTGACCAAAAACTGCAGGTGAGGTCTCACCTTGAGCGCTTATATTAAAAGCCAAGCACATGAGAAAAGTCCCGAAGCAGCTAACTGCTTCGGGACTTTTAACTCTGGGGTGGCTAACGGGACTTGAACCCGCGACCTCCTGAACCACAATCAGGAGCTCTACCAACTGAGCTATAGCCACCATGTCGTTGTTGCCAACGAGCGGGTCTTATTCTAGCGGCAAACTGGAAGAAAAAGCTAACTGAGCTCTGCAGGGCGGTTGCCCGTAAGCGTTCCTTGGTGCTTTTTAGCGATAAGTTTCAGGTTCAGAGTGTCTAGACCAGGTGCCTTTACGAAGACCGCTTCGCGGTAGTAGCGCAGCTCTTCAATGGACTCTTGAATATCGGCAAGGGCACGGTGGTTACCAGTCTTGGCTGGGGTGTTGTGATACGTCCGGGGGTACCAGCGGCGAGCTAGTTCTTTAATCGACGACACATCCACGTTGCGGTAGTGCACATGCGCTTCGAGAGTAGGCATCTGCTTAGCCAAGAAAGCCCGGTCGGTGCCAATAGTGTTGCCGGCAAGGGGGGCTCCACGCTGCCCTGGGACATGTTCCATGATGTAGGCCAGCACGATTTTTTCAGCTTCTTCGACACTGACACCCTGCTCAAGTTCAGGCAAAAGCCCCGACTTAGTGTGCATATTGCGTACAAAATCGCCCATATTATCCATAGCTGCTGCTGAAGGTTTGATGATCACATCAACACCCTCACCTAAGACATTGAGTTCACTATCGGTCACTAGCGCCGCAACTTCACATAGTTCGTCACGGTCTAGGTCTAGCCCGGTCATCTCACAGTCAATCCACACTAAGTAATCACTCACGAGGGGTAAGTCTAGGCCTGTTTAGCTACTTTTGGTGGTCTGGTGCGCGGAAGCCAGAGAGAAAGCCAGCCAGCGCCGAGGTAACCAATGAGGCCCATGGTGATAGCCGCTAGTCCAAGAGGGAAGGATGCGGCAATGAGAGATATGAGTAGTGGGCCACCTGCATCTCCAGTACCAGCAAGCATACGGAACGTTGCAAGGAACTTGGCTCGACCGACTACAGGGGAGGAGTCGGCGCCGAGCGTCATAAGGATTCCTGAGGTGAGCCCGTTGCTGATCCCTAGCGCAATAGCGACGATCAAAATCAGACTTTGAGTCTTGGCTAATGGGAGTACGAGTAAAGCTGTGGACATGGCAATCATGCTGGGGACGCAAAGCCAAAATCGCCCGGCTCGATCCATGAGTAGACCACCAGGGAAAAAGAGCAAGACGTCAAATGCCATGGAGATAGCGATGATAAGTGATGTGCTTTGTGGGGTGAGGTGAGAAGCCTTGCACCACAGAGGGATTAGGGTCTGGCGTGACGACCGGATCGCCGCAATAGCCATTGCTCCGACGCCGATGGTGAGTAGCGGTTTCAGGCCATTGCGGATTACGGTACTGAGCTTAGTTGCCTCTGGCGAGTGACGTATCTGGTCGGCTTCATGCTCGATATCGGGGATTGCCAGCGTAATGCAGCCAGCTAGCAGGCTCATGAGTGCGGCAAAAGCATAAGCGGCAGATAGGCCAAAGTGGCTAGTGATCAGGGCACCCATGAGCGGGCCGATCATCAATCCGATACGAAGGGTGCCACCCATCGTCGATAGTGCTCGGCCGCGTTGATGTGCCGGGACTACCTCAGTAATAAAGCTTTGCCGAGCAATACCAAAAATTGATGAGGTGAAACCGCAACAGAAGGTGGCTATCGCAAGTGCAGTCAAACTGTGAGCTGCAAAAACAAAGATGAGAATGACTGCATCAGCAAAACAAGCTGTCGTCAGCGCACGTTTTTCGCCGATCCGGGTAGCGAGTAGTCCTGCTGGGATATTTCCTAGCCAGCCTCCGAGTGAGAGCAGACTTACGATGAAAGCAGCGTGCCCAAGATTGGCACCAAGTGCGCTGGCGGAGAAAGCGATGAGTGGATTAACGCAACCAAAACCAATGGAACTGACCAAGGTAGGGCCGTACCCAGCAATCGCGATTTGTTTCCATTGACTTCGGCTTAGGGAACTCACGCACCTCAGGCAGGGCTCGAACCTGCAACCTAGACAAC
>CAMQXE010000085.1 GCA_947038745.1 uncultured Propionibacteriaceae bacterium
GCAGATGTCGTTGTGCTGCTCGGCTAGTACATAGTCAGGTACGAAGGGTTGGGTTTCCATCTGAACTTGGTGTTCGGGATCACGGCCTTTTAGGACAGCTTGGACATTGGCATTGATGCCAGATTCCTGGAGCAGACGCGTGATTTCAGCATCAGAGTCGGCCAATAAGCTCATGAAAACTAAACGAGCTATCGGATCGATTTGTCGCAAAGCCCGCTCAACAGCCTGTAGTAGATCTTCATCGGCAACCAGGGTGGCCTCTAATAACTCCTCGCGGAGACTTTCAACATACGGCGTGAGATCCATGACACTATGGTGACACCATAATGGTGTCATGTCAAGGTGGTTCTGGTGTCAGAATATGATGAGATCATGACTAATCCGCTGCTTCTGCCGAGCCCTTTGCCCTACGATCTCCCTGATTTTGCCAAGATTCGGTTTGAGCATTTTCAAGAGGCTCTTGACGCTGCGCTAGGGCAGCAGCGCGATAATGTTCAAGCGATCATCGACGACCCGCATGAACCGACATTTGATAACACCATCGTGGCATTGGAACATTCTGGAGAATTGCTATCCAGCGTCGTCTCTACGTTCTATGCCTACGTATCTTCGGACAACACCGAAGCGATCTTGGACCTCGAAAGCGAGTACACCCCGAAGTTCTCTGAGCTAGGTAACTTCATCAATCTATCCGCACCACTCTTTGCTCGTGTCAAGACTGTCTATGACACCCGGATTGAGCTAGGTCTGGTTGGGGAAGATCTTGCCTTGGCTGAGCGGATCTATGAGGAAATGAGCCTCAGCGGTGCTGCGCTCAGTGATGATCAGCGGGCAAAACTTGGACAGCTAAATACGACGATTTCTAGTCTAGAAACTGAGTTCGGCAAACGCCTACTTAATGACACCAACGATTCTGCCGCAATTTTTGATACTGCTGAGCAGCTAGCCGGACTCTCAGCAGGAGAGATTGAAGCCTGTGCAAAGGCTGCTGAAGAACGCGGTCTGGCTGGTAAGTTCCTCGTGTCATTGATTTTGCCAACGGACCAGCCTTACCTTTCTCGGCTAGAGAACCGAGAATCTCGCCGCATGCTTTTGGCTGCTTCAATGTCGCGCGGTAACCGCGACAATGCCCATAACACCAATCAGATCGTCATTGATCTGGTCCGTACCAGGGCAGAGCGAGCCCAACTACTTGGCTACCCGACGCATGCTCATGCTAACTGCGCTGACACCTCAGCAAAGACCCCGGAAGCAATCGAAGCTAAGGTCTACCCGATGGCGGCGCTGGCTCGTCGTAATGCGAAGGCAGAAGCTGCCCAGCTACAGGCTTTTGCGGACCGGTTGCAGAAAGAGAAGGGCCAGGAGTGCTTCACACTTGAAGCCCACGACTGGATGTATTACTCCAGCTTGTTGCGTGCTGAGCTTTATAACATTGATGAAGCTGCTTTGCGTCCCTACTTCGAGTACGACAACGTCTTAATCAAGGGTGTGTTTTTCGCTGCTGAAAAGCTTTATGGGCTGACCTTTGTTGAGCGCCCAGAGCTCGTAGGCTACAACGCTGATTGCCGGATCTTTGAAGTCAAAGATGCCGATGGCAAAGGGCTTGCACTGTTCCTTCACGACGTTTATGCGCGCGATACCAAGCGCGGCGGAGCGTGGATGAATAATCTGGTGGAGCAGTCATTATGTAATGGCACAAAGCCGATGATTTGTAACAACCTCAATGTGCCTAAGCCAGCATCTGGTCCAACTTTATTGAGCCTTGACGATGTGCGCACCATGTTCCACGAGTTCGGTCATGCGCTCCACGGTATGTTGTCCAACTGCAAGTACGCCCGGCTTTCAGGAACCAACGTATCTCGTGACTTTGTAGAGTTCCCAAGCCAAGTCAATGAGATGTGGGCTTCAGCTCCCGAGATCATGGCCAACTATGCCATCCACGTCGAGACTGGCGAGACGATTGATCCTGAGATCATCGCCAAGCTAGAGCAGTCGAGCAAGTTTAACCAGGGATATGAAACCTCAGCTTATCTGGCTGCAGCGCTCTTGGACCAGGAATGGCACAAGATCGGACCTGATGCAAAGATCGTGAGCGTTGCTGATTTCGAGCATAAAGCGCTTGTAGCTGTGGGACTTGATGACCAGCTAGTGCCCCCGCGCTATAAGTCTGCATATTTCAATCACACGTTCGGCGGCGGATATGACGCTGGCTATTATGCCTATATCTGGTCAGAGATCCTTGACGCAGATACTGTGGCGTGGTTTGGCGAAAATGGTGGACTAACGCGAGCCAATGGTGACCATTTCCGGGAAGAATTGCTCTCGCGTGGGCGCAGCCGAGAACCAATGGATAGCTATCTGGCATTCCGTGGTCAAGAACCTGATATGAAACATCTCTTGGAACGTCGCGGGCTTGGCTCGCAGAATAATTAAACTCTGCACCTTACAGTTCTACGGTGGGTAGCTCACTTAATTTTAGGGGGCTACCCACCGTCTAGGTTTAGTTCGCTAATGTGGTTCATGCTGGTCATAGGGGAATCAGCACTAGGTTTCTGAAAGACGGGGATGATGCTGCACCGCCGGGGGAATAGCGCCAGGCTTGTTACCTTCGTTGTGCTGATCGTGGCACTGGTAATCAGCTTGGTGCTAGGTGCTGTGCGCATATTTGCACACCGATCGCCTCCTGCTACGTCGCGGTCAAGCGCTGCGACATCGCGTCCACACCGAGCACGAACAGTATCACCGACTACAGCTACCGGCGTTGGTCTAACAGGCGCAGAACTTCAACAACTACTTAACCGGCAGCTTGGTGCTGATGCTTCGCGAGTTTCTATCGCAATTCGTGATCGACGAAGTGGGATCGTCGTCCAAGCTGGAACTACTAAGGCTATGGTGACGGCGAGCATCATAAAAGTTGCGTTAGCAATCACTGTCGTAGAGCCGATTCTTAGTGAGGACGAGGAACTCGATAAGGCTACGGCACAACTTGTTGAAGCAATGATTTGTTCTAGCGACAATGCGGCTACGCAAAAATTATTTGAACGAGTTGGGCCATATGGGCTTGCTCAGACATATCGCAAACTCAGGTTGAGTAGTACCTCACCAGCAGGTAGCTGGGGTATGTCAAAGATCACCAGCATGGATCAGCTCACCATCATTGACGCTCTAGTTACGCCAAATGAGGTCGTTGGGGTCAAAACTCAGGACTACCTTCTTCACCTTATGGGAAATATTGATGCCGATCAGCGCTGGGGGATCAGTGCCGGTACTGGTGAGGACGCGGATGTGCTGCTCAAAAATGGCTGGCTCCCACTTGCCGATATTGATTCAGAAGCTGAACCAGATAGTGATCAGTCGCCCATATCTCCGGTGAAGACTAAACCTAGTTCAGCATCAGCGCGAGAAGAAGAACTCAACGAGCGTTGGGTCGTGCACTCGTCGGGAATCGTAGTTGGGGATAGTCACAATTACGAAATCGTCATTATGACTCAAGATAACTCAACCTTTGAAGATGGTGTCGCTTTGGTTGAATCGGTCTCTCGCACGGTATATCTAGCGTTAGAACAGCCGCTCACTCGGTAGCATCTGAAAGCTGGGCTGCGGCACCAAGATATACCCGTTCATCAGACTGCTCACCGGCGCAAACATCACAGACAACAACCGAAACGTTGTCGCGGGTATCAAGACGATAAGCCTCAGCGATCAAAGCATCGGCGACTTTTTGTGGATCGCGCCCAGAGATCAATAGCCGTTGTATAACCTCAAGAGGTACATAGTCAGTGAGGCCATCAGAGGCGAGTAGCCAACGGTCACCAGGATTCGATAAATAGGTCAGAACAGTGACTTCTTCCGAATCTGTATTTTCTCCAGAAAGCGAACGAATTACCACGTTACGTAAGGGATGCTTCTTTGCCGCATCGGCAGCGATTTCACCATCATCGATGAGTTGCTGGACGAAGGAATCGTCATGAGACATTTGTGCAAACTCGCCACCGCTATAGAGATAAGCCCGGGAATCGCCGATATGGGCCATGCGAACGAAACCATCGCCAAGGAAGAGTCCCGTGAGAGTGGTCGCCATGCCATGAAGCTCTGGCTCAAAAATGGTGCGCTGGGCTAGATCAGCATTTGCCGCATGGATGATGTCGCGCAGGATCAACGTAGCTTCTGGTTCGCTACCATCGAGGAGCTGAAAGACTTGGGTCACAATGGTGGAAGAGGCAATATCGCCTCTGGGGCCGCCGCCTACACCGTCAGCTAGGAGAACCATCCGGTCTGAAGCAATGACGGAATCTTGATTATCTTTGCGGTGCGGGCCGATTTCTGAGCGCGCACCCCACCACAGCTTGTGCTGTGGCCATAGCGACTCATCAGATGACATGGAGATGATTCTAGGCGTAGAACGGTAAATACACGGTATTTTTGCCTGGCGGATATGGCAAAGTGGGCTTTATGGATCTGGGAGTTGCGGGACGTACATATCTCATTACAGGGGCATCAGCAGGCTTAGGCTTTGCGACAGCACAACAGCTCGTTGCTGACGGGGCGCAGGTAGTGATCTGTTCTCGCGTCAAAGAACGAATCGAGAGCGCTGCTGAGGCATTAGGCACTGATCAGGCTATAGGTGTCGTTGCTGATCTTGGAGATGAAGCTGCGCCACAGCTCTTAATCGATACTGCGCTAGATCATTTTGGGCGGATTGATGGGGCAGTGTTGTCTGTTGGCGGTCCAGTTGCAGGTTCGGTAACGGCCGTGACCGATGAGCAGTGGCGTAGCGCCTTTGACTCGGTTTTCTTAGGGCCGGTGAGAATGGCGCGGACACTGTGCCAGCTTGAGCGACCAGCCACAGCAGGAGAGCTTGCCGTGACCTTCGTCCTATCGACGTCGGTTCGCTCCCCAATTTTGCCGCTGGGGATTTCCAATGGTCTACGTCCTGGATTGGGCGGCGTCGTGAAGGCCTTGGCCGATGAGCACGCTGGGCGCGGTATTCGCGTCAATGCAGTTTTGCCAGGGCGTATTGAGACTGACCGGATTAAGGAAATAGAAGAAGCCAGTGGTGATGCTGAGCAGGCTCGCGCTGAAGCACTACGAGCTATTCCGATGGGTCGGATCGGGCAGCCAGCAGAGTTTGGCAAGGTAGCCGCGTTCTTGACTTCCCCGGCGGCTAGCTACATCACCGGTACTGCACTGGCCATCGATGGTGGGGCGACTCGTTCGATCTAATGCAACATCGAGAGTGCCCAGCTCACGGAGTAGATGGACAAGCCGACCAGACAGCCAACTGCAGTGCCATTAATCCGAATCCACTGGAGATCGGGGCCAACAAAGAGTTCAATTCGTTCGGATGCTTGTTCAGGGTCCCAGCGGTCTACCTGGGTCGAGATAATGCTGACAAGTTGCGTGCCGTACTGGTTCGTGACGTAGGCGGCAGCATTCTCAACGGCGTTATTAACCTTTGCATGGAACTCAGGGTCAGCTTCAATGTGAACTGCTATGTCGCGTAGCCAACGGTCACAGGCAAGCCAGAGTGCAGAATCATGATCAACCAAAGCTGAATCGATGCTGGCGCGAGCGCTTTGCCAGATATCTGCGACCGTAACGCCAAGCTGCGGGTTACTCAGAATTGAGGCCTTGAGCTGATCGGCATGCGCCTGCGTCGCAGTATTGGTTTTCAGGTTGATAGCTAGCTTCATCAGCCAGGAATCTAGCGCTTTACGGACTTGATGACGCGGCTGATCGCGAACGTCGCGAGCCCAAGACAAGGCATGCTGATAAGCCCAATCATGGAATCTACGATCGGCCCAGCGGGGAGCCCAACTGGGTATCCGCTCAGACACGATAGCTCGGAATTGTTCTGGATTACGGCTGAGCCATTCGTGGAGTTCTCGGGTGAGTAAATCAATCAGCCCACGGTGGGCATCATCTTTGACAATCCCAGCAAGGAAAGATCCCACCAGCGGCGCACACTGCTTTTGTCCCAGCT
>CAMQXE010000086.1 GCA_947038745.1 uncultured Propionibacteriaceae bacterium
GCGGTAAGCGAGATTTGGGTAGCGGGATTCAGGTATCGGCTAGCTATCTAGGAAATATCGTTGGTGGGGCTGGGGCTGTCATTGTTGCTGATCGATGGGGGCTGAAAGCTGCAGCAGTATTGCTGGCAGCTGCTACATCAATTGCGCTAATCCCGGTAATCATGTTCGCTGAGGCTGATCGGACTGAATTACGAACTGTTGAACCGCGTCGGGGTATTGGTGAGGTTCTGGCCGTGTTTGCTCAGCCAGCTTGTCGAGCCTGGTGCCTGGTAGCGATGCCATTGCTCTACATGGGGTCTGCTGGTCTCTACTCACTGGTGATGCCTGCTTTGGTGAAATCTGGGAGATCCTTGACTCAGATCGGTTTGATTACGCTGACGTGGGCCTCCTTGCCAGCTATCGTTGCGGGTCTTCTAGCCGGTTGGCTTTCAGAGAGAATCGGACGTCGCGCGAGTATCGCGCTTGGCACGATTGTATTGATCGTGGGTGCGGTGGTCTTTATCCCAGTATTTAGGGGTGGGGGAAGCCTCATTGCGGCGACGACTGGGGTAAGCCTCATGCTGTCTGGATACGCCATTATCAACGTGGTGGTATACGCTCAGGCTTTGGTCTTCTCGCGGCCTGAACATGCGGGTTCAGACTTCACTTTATTGACTTGTATTTCGCTTGGCTTATCGTTTATTGCAGCGTGGTTAATGCTGCAAGTGGCTAGTCTTTCCAGCTTCTTGGTGACAGCGGGGGTGGCATTACTGGTAACCGTCGCTGGTGCGCTCGTGGCTTGCTCGCAATTGAAGTCCCAGAAAAAGGGCGCAGACTAAAAGTTTGGGTGGGGTATCTAGAGCAGTACGCCAAAAGTACTTGTTATTCGAACAGGCGTACCTTACTATGGGTTTAGGTTCTGTTGCTTGTTGGTATTGGGTACGGCGGGCGGCACGAACATTCAGATACGCCTTAGCCTTTGGTTAGCAGGAGAGTTCTTGGGGAAGTGTTCTTCGCTGCTGGCCTTAGGCTAAGGCGCTGGGATAGATCCTCGATCTAATGTGGTTTAGTCAATCTGCTCCAATGACATTGGTCCGTAGACAACCTGTTCGCCATGTACCAGCGATACGTCGCTGACCCCATAATCAGTGAGCATGAGGTAGTTTTCGCCAAGCCATGATTCGGCTAGTTCCTGCGAAATAAAGGTTTGATCGAATCCGGCAGCAGATAAATCCTCAGCAGTGGCTTCACTGTCGGTAAGGGTCAAGCTCCAGCGGTAACTCATGGTGTCTCCTTGCCATCAGACGGCAAAGCCGTCGCAGAGTGTGATTAGAACTTGTCCCCACGCTTGATTGCTGGGCCGGGAACGCGGAAACGTCGGATCTGAATAACGCGATTGACGGTGTACCAGCTCAGGCCCTTGGTAGAAACTCCGGGGAGTCTCTCGGCAGCAAGACGCTTAAACCCACGCCACGTCACGATCATGTCCAAGATCGCTGCGGCCAGCAAGACCCAGACCACGCTTGAGACAACCATGAATAGCCTTGGCTGCTTGGCAAATCCCATCGCCAGCGCCAGCAGGATGAGCATGACTGGCATAAGGAACTCACCGATGTGCCATTTGGCATCAATATAGTTGCGGCACAAGGCTCGAATCGGAGAGGCTTCGACCTTGCCAAAGCGCTGATCTGTAGATATTCGACGTTCCGCAGCCTCAACCTTGCGAAGTTCCTTTGCCGTTAACGTAGGATGCAACCGCTCCATGCGCTCTTTCTCCGCCTGCTTACGCGAGGGCGTAGGGGCATTCTTCTTGCGCGGCGCGCCGCTCTCACTGATAAGTGGTTCTATGTTTGTTGCCGTCGTTTCAGCGGTGCTACTGCGCTTATAAGAGCCGAAAATACCCACGTCGATACTTCCTGTTGAAAGGTGCCGGGCTGATGCCGCGTCCGCAGTTATCTTACCTGCCAAAGCTGCTACTGCTACATGATGATGGGGCTGATGGGCGCTGATCTTGGCTGAATACTGTCGAAAATGGCTGCCCCGGGCTAGTCTGGTTCCTGTATCTGTTCGACCTCGCTGGGAATAACCCGCAGTCGCCTGGCGTTCAGCTACTCAGGACCGATCAGGAGACTCCATGACTGAGAATGCAACCGAGCACGGCATCGTGCTGACCCCCGCCGCAATTGAGAAGGCCAAGGCGCTTCTTGAGGCCGACGGCACCCCAAACTTGAAACTTCGCGTAGGCGTCCAGCCCGGCGGATGCTCTGGCCTGCGCTACCAGCTCTACTTTGATGACCGCGAGGTCGATGGCGATCTGGTCAATGATTATGACGGGCTCTTGGTTATCACCGACAAGATGAGTGCTCCCTACCTCGATGGCGCCACGATTGATTTTGCGGACACCATTGATCAGCAGGGCTTCCTTATCGATAACCCGAGTGCTCAGGGCGCATGCGCCTGTGGCGACTCATTTAACTGATAGCCGACTACTGGGCAGCAGATAACCGCTGCCACACCATCAGCTCCCCATCGACAGCGTCGGTGCGGGAGCTGATATGGTGATAGCCAGCTTTACTTAGTACCCGTGCAGATGCGGGATTGGTAACCGCGGTATGGGCGATGATCCCGGTATGCGCAGGGTCAGTGAAAAGATAATCGGACACAGCTTTTACAGCTTCGGTGGCATAGCCTTGCCCTTCAACCTGTGCAATGACGCCATAACCGATCTCTGGTTGAGGATCAGTCATGGGACTCATGAGGCCGATAGCGCCGATAGCCTCAGCCGTATCGGACGTCGTGATGGTCCACTGTCCGGTCCACACCTCGGGGTACTGGACCCAATGCGGAAAGAGATTAAGTAAATCTCCAGGCCAATCGTGGCCGTAATGAATACCTGCATGGGTGAAATCAGCGTCAGCCAGTCGAGCAGCGATGACATCAGCCGTGAGCGGGATTAGGTGCAGTCTGGACGTGGTGAGCTCGATCATGAACTCAGTATCGCAGCTAGGCATGCGAAGATGGCACTATGCAAGACAGTAAGCAGACCCCAGCCCTGATGAGTTTTTCTGGCATAGGTTCCTGGCCTGGGACTGATCTTGGGCAGGCTCAACTCATCGTGCGAGATCTATGTCTTGATGGCGGTATCCCATATCTCGTGGAACTTCCAGCGCTTGGCCCAAGTACCTCAATGATCGGTCGAACTGCTGGGCTTTTGGCAGACCTTCCAGTCGAATATCTCCACGGTTCCTGGCGCTTGTCAGCGGTGCGAGATACCGAAGCGCAACTGTCACGGGCTTACTTAGGTCAAGGCCTAGATATTCTCGCTGAACTATTCGAAGGCTATGTCGGCCCTCTGAAGGTGCAAGCAACTGGCCCATGGACGCTGGCAGCCTGGCTGCAACTGCGCACCGGCGAGCCGGTGCTCAGCGATGCTGGAGCAGTCGTTGAGCTTCACGAATCGTTACGCGAAGGGCTACGTCAGCATGTCGCTGATGTACAACGTCAGGTTCCGGGTGCGACAGTGCTGGTCCAGCTAGATGAGCCATCTCTGCCCACAGTGCTCGCGGGGGCAGTTCCCAATCGGACTCGGTTGTGGCAGCTTCCTGCAGTGCCGCAAGATCGGGCTCGCGCGGTGCTTGAAGGGTTCCAGCCAGATATCGTGCATTGTTGCGCTCCTGTCGAATTATCGACGTTAGCCTGGGCGCCTGCGATTGCTGTTGATGTCTGTAGCTGGTCCGACGCGCTTTGGGAAGAAGCTCGCGATACGGTTACGACCTTATGGGCTGGGGGAGCAAGCGCTGTGCTTTTGCTGCGTGAATGGCCTGGTTCTGTGGTGGCAACTCGCTCATGTGGCTTGGCCTTTTCTGATGATCCAGTTCGGGAGTTGCGACGCTGTCGTGACGTCGCTCGGGAGCTGTCAGATAGACGCTGAACCCTAGCCTCACTGTATTTGCGAAAATAAACCCGATACGATGCCCAAGGCGAGAAGTTACATCGCATCACTCGCCGCGAATGGAGTCCCTTATGACTGATCAGACCACTGCGTCGAGCACGAAGCCGCTCACGATTTTGCTGTACTCCCATAACCATCATGTGAGCGAGCAGCTTCAGCTCGCGCTCGGTACGGTGATTGCCCCCGATCTGCCGAAGGTGGAGTACATCGAAGCTGCCACTGGTTTGATGGCACGCAACCTGGTGAAGAAGGGTGGCATTGATCTGCTCATCCTTGATGGTGAAGCCAACCCCGAAGGTGGAATGAGCGTTATCCATCAGCTCAAGGAAGAACTCGATGAAGTTCCTCCCTGCGTACTCATGGTGCAGCGGGTGCAGGATGCTTGGTTGGCATCGTGGTCGCGGGCTGAGGCAATTTCTGCCTACCCGATTGATCCGATTCGTCTGCCCAAGCAGGTAGCTGAAGTCCTGCGCGCTACCCGTTAGCGCGGCTCAGCCCAGCCCTAGCCCAGCCAGAAGTAGGGCAAGGTAGGGGCCAAGGACCAAACTTGGCCCGTATGGGAATGGCTCACGCTGTTTTCGTGTCACGATGAGGCCCCAAACTGCTCCGGCAATTGAACCTAGCAAGAGTGTGTGGGCAAAAAAGCTCCATCCTGGTATAGCTGCTAGTGCTCCTATCGAGAAGCCTAAACGGACGTCGCCAAACCCCAATTGACCTAAGCGCCAGCAGCAGGAAAGCCCACCTGCAACTATGAGCGAACCAATAATCGAGCTGACGATAAGCCATGGGCGCTGCTGGATAAGCGCAGCAGCTATGACGGTGGCTGCTGATGTGCCCCATAGCAGCTGGGTTAAGCGCAACGGCAGGAGCATCGTGTGAGTATCAATTACGGCTGCAATGACTCCGACGGTGGATAGCCCCCACCAGAGCCAAGGCATATTTGGGCTTCCCCAAGCTCCAATCAGCCCGGCAGCAAGGCTCAATACGGCAGTAGTAAAGCGTAACTTGCTGGTCATAAGTGCCTGATAACGCTGTCTGGGCTCTCCATCTGGGGGCTGTAGCCGCGCTAGTAGCGCAGTGAACACGCTAAAAACGACGGTTGCTCCAATGCCAGCTCCGAATACGCCGATCATGCGGCGATTTTAGCGGTGGCGGCGATGGCGAGGCTAGGGCTATAACCTGATAATTCGCCACGCTCAGGCAGGTTCCGGCTCTCCGCTAGAGCCCGTAAGAAAAGCTCAGTCAAGCTACGGACCCGCTGAACTCGATGCCCGCAAAGGGCAGTGATCTCCGATTCATCAACACGACATAGCTGGGCAATAGCGGTTGTGCTCAGACCATCGCGAAGTAATCGATTAACGATCCACCTTGCTTGACCTGCTGGTACGTAGCGCATCGATTTCTCGGTAAGGCTGCGACTACAAAGCGATAGCAGTGCCACGGCGTGTTCTTGTAGTACGAATGGGCGAAATTGACCGTTGCGTCCCTGAATTAGCGTCCGTACTGCTGGAGCGGGGACATCTGCCGCTAAGGCGATGACGCGCCAGGGTAAGCCGGTTTGAGAGATCAAGGTCTGGACATGGATACGGAAAGGGGCTGCATGGACCCAGCCATAAGGAGGAAAAGTCTTCACATATAAATAAGCCCAAAAAAGAGCCATTTTGTGACATCGGAAGCCAAACTTTTTCCCGGCACTTAGCTGTTGACGAAGTAGCCTTGCGTGAATTGGCTTACAGCATCCAATGCAACGTCGCCGGTGATGCCGGTTACGATGATGCTGCCATCACGAATATCGAAGGCACACTTCCATACTTCTTCAATAGGAGCATGGCCACAGATATAGCCAGGATGTTGTTCTTGGGCAGTCCACCCATGGGTGCCTTGAGCAACTTCGCGTACCGACCACTGCGAGATGGTGACGACGATGCGCTGGTTGCCCTTGAGATAGACCCAATAAGTCTCGGTTGATTCAGGCGCGGCATAAGACCAGCCAGAGATTAACTGGAGCGGGTGCAGATCTTGGCGTTGTTTTGTTGGTGTAAGTGAGGC
>CAMQXE010000087.1 GCA_947038745.1 uncultured Propionibacteriaceae bacterium
AACCCCACGAAAACCACTCGCAAGGCCCTAGGGCACTCGGTTAATCTTACCTGCCTTATCTCAGCTTGTCAAAACCAAGATTTAGCTTTCCACAACCCTCTCAAGCAGTCTTTTAGAACCGCATATCGAGAGATTGGAAACCTGATTTCTGACTACCTTTGGGGAAGTCTTCGTCAGAAGGCTTGTCATACTTTACCGATCTGTTACATCAGTGTCAACTTCAGTTCTAGATCATCCCGCTTCTTCGGCGACCTTGCCCTAAGACACAGCAACACGCTGCTGATCACAGTGAAGAAGTGGGTTCCTTCGGCTCGGCCAGCGATTTTCTCGCTGTCCCGCTCACCAGAAGGCTTGGTAAACATTACACGGACAAACCCGTCTTGTCACATCGAGCTCCAGCGTCAGACATTCTGGCTAGTCAGAGCCGCAATCCATCAAGGATAAGATCAATTCCTGCATGGAATCGCTCTCCGCTATCGGCTGCCGACCGGTTGCCGGCCTTGGCAAATTGCGCCAGATCTCGGGCTGCTTGCTCTTGGCAGACCTCACCTAGTAGATAACTCTGCAACGTCATAACACCGAGTTCACATTGCTGCGCGGCAAGTAACCCCATCAGCAGCCGCCGAGGTTCATCTGTGAGTTGTCGATCAATAAGCCCAAAGCCTAAAACCGTAATGACTAGCTCGCCAGAATCCCGATGGGCCAAGAGCACCTGCCGTGCAGCATCAGCCCAAGCATGCAAGCCAGGACGTCCAGGTATTTCGGTTTCAGGGACCTCTCCCAGTATCCGTTCGGCGACTTGCGCCAGCAACGACTGTTTATCTGGAACATGGTGATACAGCCCGCCCACATGAACACCCAGCTCGCTTGCGACGCGGCGCATCGATAGATCAGGGAGCCCGTAGCGATCCATTAGATCGAGGGCCGCTGTCACAATGTCAGCTGGAGTAAGCGTCACAAAAGTACTTTAGCGCACCCCGATTGAACACCGTTCAAGTGACATCGCTACTGTTCCTACCATGCGTAGCGCTGCTGACATCATCTGTGCCGATCAGGCCCACGTCTGGCATCCCTATGCGCCTGCACCAATGCAGAGTGATCCCTATGTTGTCCTCGGTGGGCAGGGAGCTGAACTTACTCTCTCTGACGCAGAGACAACACATACCGTCGTCGATGCCATGGCAAGCTGGTGGTGCCAGATCCACGGATACCATCACCCTGCCCTCGACGCCGCTGCCCATGCCCAGATCGATCAGCTATCCCATGTCATGTTCGGTGGGCTCACCCATGAACCAGCCGTAGCAGTGGTGGAACGGTTACTTGCACTTGCACCCGGCTTCAATCGAGTCTTTCTTGCTGATTCAGGCAGCGTCGCTATGGAGATCGCACTGAAATTAGCTCGCCAAGTACAAATCGCTCGAGGGCTAAACGGTCGCACCAGAATCGCGACATTACGCTCTGCCTATCACGGCGACACCTGGGGCGTGATGGCCATTGGCGACCCCGAAACTGGGATGCACCGGCTCTTTCATGGCGCAATACAAGAAGAAGTGTTCCTCCCACAGCCGCCACGCTTCGGTGCAGACGTAAAAACAATATCTACGTGGTCGGCTGTTGCTCGCGACATCGTGCACACACACCGAGACGAGCTCGCTGGCATCGTCATCGAACCGATCCTCCAAGGGGCCGGGGGGATGTGGCCGTGGGATCCTCGCGCCCTCATTACCTTGCGCGAGTTAGCCGATAACTATGGCCTTGTGTTGATGGCTGATGAGATCGCCACTGGGTTTGGCCGCACCGGAAAACTCTGGGGTTGCGACTGGGCAGGCATCATCCCTGACGTCATGTGTGTTGGCAAAGCCTTAACCGGGGGCTACCTCACCCAGGCAGCTCTCCTAGCAACCCGCGAAATCGTTACTACGCTTAATAATGGCCCCCACGGTGCACTTATGCATGGCCCCACCTTTATGGCCAACCCGCTAGCCTGCGCAATCAGCTGCGCTTCTCTAGATCTCATCGCTGCCGGTAGCTGGCGCACGGACGTTGCTCGAATTGAAGCCCAACTACAGCGTGGTCTGGCTCCACTTCGTGAGCACCTCGATGTCGTTGATGTTCGTGGAATAGGTGCAACTGGAATTGTCGAACTCAACCACCCTGTAAACGTAGCGAAGGCCGCTCAGATCGGTATTGATCATGGCGTCTGGCTACGCCCCTTTATGAATCTGATCTACACCTTGCCGCCCTATGTCACGAGCAATACCCAACTCGATCAAATCGCTACAGCGATCACCGCCATCGTGGAGGCCGGCGTATGACAATTACTCTTTCTCGTCCTATAACTCTCATCACTGGGACGGACACCGACGCGGGTAAAACAGTGGCAACAGCGGTCCTGGCAGCCCACCTTAACCAGCGTGGCCCATTGCAGGTAGTGAAACCATGCCAAACTGGCTTGCAAGCTGACGAGCCTGGCGGAGACGTCGACATCGTGTGCAACCTGGCTGGTCTAGCTAAAAGCCAATGCCATGAGTGGTCCCGCTTGCCTGAACCATTAGCTCCCACCACCGCTGGGCGTCGCGCTGAGGTCACGCTACCCACCATCGCTGAGCTTGCTGACCGCATCATTGCGTTAAGCAACGCAGGAAAAGTTTTAGTTGAAGGAGCAGGCGGAGTCCTCGTTGGGCTAGATAGTGATGGCAATACTCTGCTGGAGCTAGCCGATGCCCTGAGCGAACGCGGCGCGGCACCAGCCTTCATCATCGTCTGCCGGGCCGGGCTTGGCTCGCTCAACCACACTCAACTCACTGTCGATGCGATTCGCCACCGTGGACACCATGTGGATGGGCTCATAATCGGCGCTTGGCCAGATGCTGTTGATCTCGCAAGCTCCTGCAACTTAGAAGATCTCCCCAACCTGACCGGCCTGCCGCTCCTTGCCAAAATCCCTGCTGGCATTGGCCAGAATCCTGAGGCAGTACAGCGATATGCCCAGGGGCTGTCATGACTGCACTTAATCCCCATTTATTCATTCGGTTGAGCTGAACCTAGCTCGATCGTGGGCATAGCAATGACCTCGTTGCTCATGCTCGGTATTTCTCCGTACGAAAGGAACTGACATGCAGAACTGGGACGATCTCGTCGAAGCGGGTATCCGCGGCGAATCCTGCACCCGCGAGCAGGCGCTAGCCATCCTGGACACCCCTGATGACGAAGTATTTGGTCTTGTCGCTGCGGCTGGCCGAGTACGGCGTCACTGGCATGGCAATAAGGTTGCGCTGAACTATTTGGTCAATGTGAAGTCCGGCTTCTGCCCAGAGGACTGCCACTATTGTTCCCAATCTAAGAAGTCTGAAGCCAACATTTTGCGCTACGCCTGGCTAACCCCACACAAGGTGCGAGAACAAGTTGATGCTGGGATCGCTCGCGGGGCCTCAACAGTGTGCCTGGTGTCGGCTGGCCGCCAACCAAGTGAACGCGATATTGACCGCGTGACTGAAATCGTCGAAGAAATCAAAACTGAGCACCCAGATATTCATGTCTGCGCTTGCCTTGGTTTCCTCACCGAGGAGAAAGCGGCAACGCTAGCTAAGGCCGGCGTCGAGCGATACAACCACAATCTCAACACCGCCCAGGACCGTTACCCTGATATTTGCTCAACACATACGTATGAAGACCGTGTCGCAACTGTAGATGCAGTGACAACCAACGGGATCTCGCCTTGCTCGGGGCTCATTGCTGGCATGGGTGAATCCCCGGAGCAGCTTGTTGATGTGGTTTTTGCGTTGCGAGATATCGACGTCGATTCGATTCCGGTGAACTTCCTGTTGCCCTTTGAAGGGACGCCGCTAGGACTGCGCTCGGAGCTAACTCCCCGTAAGTGCTTGAAGATCTTGTCGATGTGTCGCTTCGTACTGCCCAGCAAGGAAGTTCGCTCGGCGGCCGGACGTGAATACCATCTACGGTCAATGCAGTCCATGGTTTTGGAGATCTGCAATTCGATCTTCCTAGGCGACTATCTGACCTCAGAAGGACAAAAAACTCAGGCCGATCTCGACATGATCGCCGATATGGGATTTGAGGTGCTGGGTACGGTCCACACCACTGAAGACGGGCCTGAATCCAATATCGTCGATGCTGCTGGAATCCATATGCGACGTCGTGGTGCAGGTGTTTAAGTAGTCATGACATAGACGTGGGCTAGCCGTTACCTGCTGCGGCTAGCCCACGTTTTCTTTCCCAACTCAGCCTGCCTTGCCCTATGTAACAATTTGACGACAGCCTGTCGCTAATTTGTTGCCGATGCCACATTTTGCTGAATTTTTGATTACCCTTGGTAGTTATGAGTGCGGAAATCCTTGCCCGATGGCAGTTCGGCATCACCACGGTGTACCACTTCTTCTTTGTACCCGTGACGATCTCGCTGTCCATGATTGTGGCCATCTTTCAGACCAAGTGGTACCGGTCCGGCGATGAGCGCTGGCTGCGTATAACTAAGTTCTTCGGAAAACTTTTTCTCATCAACTTTGCGATGGGCGTTGTTACCGGCATCGTCCAGGAGTTCCAGTTCGGCATGAACTGGTCGGAATACTCCCGATTCGTTGGTGACATCTTTGGTGCCCCCTTGGCCCTTGAGGCTCTAGTCGCCTTCTTCCTCGAATCAACCTTCCTCGGCCTTTGGATCTTTGGCTGGGATCGTCTCTCGAAGAAGGCCCACCTCACCGCGATTTGGCTCAACGCCATCGGTACGCTGCTGAGCTCGATCTTCATCCTCGCTGCTAACTCGTGGATGCAGAATCCCGTCGGCGCTACCTACAATCCAGCTAGCGGTCGCGCTGAGCTGACCAACTTTGGTGCGCTATTCACCAACCCCATCTTCTTGACGACGTTCCCCCACACCATCGCTTCGGCCTGGATGTCTGGCTGCGGATTTGTTCTCGGTGTCGCGGGCTACTGGTACATCAAGGAACACCGTCGCGGTGAAGCTGCTGATACAGATGCCGTTGGAGGCTTCCGCTCAGCAGTGAAGTTTGCCGCCATCGGTCTGATCATCTCTGGCATTCTCGTCTCCATCAGCGGTGATCTTCAGGGCAAGGTCATCGCCCAGATCCAGCCGATGAAGATTGCTGCCGCTGAGAACTTGGAAGATACCGCCGGCGGCAATGGCACCGGTGCTCCATTCAAGCCTGTCGCTATCTTCGATATGAAAGACGGCCACGAGATCTGGTCTTTCGAGATCCCGAACCTCTTGTCCTTCCTATCCACCAACGATATGCATGCTCGCATCCGTGGGATTAACGATCTCAATGAGGAATACACCAAGGTATTCAACGATCCATCACAGATCCCTAGCGAATACTCTGCGCTACAGAAGGCCTACCTGACCGACGGCAATGTCATGGAACAGACCAAGGGCCGCACCAAGTGGCAGCCAAACGTCCCCGTTTCATTCTGGGGCTTCCGCATCATGATTGCGGCAGGAATGTTGTCCATGCTGATTGGCGCTGTTGTGCTCCTCATGATGCGCAAGGGTCGTGTGCCCAAGGGCGGCAAGCTCTGGACGTCGATGATGTGGCTTGCACCGTTACTACCTCTCCTGGGTATTAGCGTCGGCTGGATCTTCACCGAAATGGGACGCCAGCCCTGGATCGTCTACAACGTCTTGCCCACACTTTCGGCTTACTCGCCGAGCGTATCGGCAACCGAGGTGCTCATCTCCATGATCGTGTTCACCTTGCTCTACGGTGCGGGAGCCGTTATTGAAGTTGGATTGATGCTTCACTACATCAAGGCTGGCCTCCCGGCAGCTCACCCCGTCGAACTCCATGAGGACGAGGATGCTCCCTTGTCCTTCTCCTACTAGGAAGAAGGGAACTCACCATGTTGCAAACCGTGTGGTTCATTTTGGTTGTTGTCCTCTGGGTTGGTTACTTCTTCCTTGAGGGATTCGATTACGGCGTCGCCATGCTG
>CAMQXE010000088.1 GCA_947038745.1 uncultured Propionibacteriaceae bacterium
CACCTCGTGCTTTGGACACCACCCTCGGCGTCGGGGCTTCTCGTGCTATTCCTGCTTGTGGGGCTGGGGATTGTCGGTTTCCTTGATGATGTGAGCAAGATCCGCAAGGAACGTTCATTAGGTTTGAGCCCGCGTGGCAAGATCATTGGACAGGTCATTATTGGCGGGATCTTCTCAATCCTTGCGCTGATCCTTCCTGACGCTCGTGGAGTTCGCCCAGCAAGCTCGCATATCTCGTTCTTGCGCGATATTGCCTGGCTTAATCTAGGTTTGGAAGCAGCTCCATGGCTTGGGCTGGTGCTAGTCAGTATCTGGCTCATCTTCTTAATCACCGGATTTTCTAATGCGGTAAACGTAACGTCTGGCCTAGACGGTTTAGCCCCAGGCGCTCTCACCATGGCATTTGCAGCCTACGGTTTGATTAATATCTGGCAGGTTAATCAGTGGTGCGGGCGTAGCTCAACTGCAGGACCACGGTGCTATGAGGTACGCAATCCATGGGATCTTGCCATCGTCTCGATTTCTTTAGCAGCAGTGTGTTTTGGCTTTCTGTGGTGGAACGCAAACCCAGCCAAGATCTTCGATGGCGATACTGGCTCACTTGCCCTTGGCGGCGCATTGGCTGGTCTGGCGATCTGCACCCGCACTGCGTTGCTGTTGATCATTCTTGGCGGGCTGTTCGTTGTTGAGACGCTCTCTGTCATGTTGCAGGTGGGCTACTTTAAGCTCACTCACGGTAAGCGCATCTTCAAGATGAGCCCACTTCACCACCACTTCGAGCAACTGGGCTGGAAGGAAGTAACTGTGGTTATTAGATTCTGGATTATTGCCGGTCTTTGCTCTGCTTCTGCCCTGGGTCTGTTCTATGCAGAGTGGGTGTTGGGCCAGTGAAAGAGTGGATAGCACAAGCTAACCGTTGCTCTGATTGGAGCAACGCAACTGTTGTCGTCTGCGGCTTAGGGATGTCTGGCTTTGCCAGCGCAGATACCTTGGTGCAGGCCGGTGCGACAGTGATCGCGGTGGATGCTTCGGATAGCCCTGCTAACCAAGAAAAGCAGAAGTTGCTGGAGTTCTTCGGGGGAGTTGTTCGGCTTGGTCCAGATGCGACTAAGGTATTGCCAGAAGACTATGACGTAGATCTGATAATCACCTCGCCTGGATGGCGCCCAGATCAGCCACTTTTGGCTCAAGCTGCAGCAGTAGGTATCCCCATTTGGGGCGATATTGAATTGGCCTGGCGCTGGATGGATCCCGAGCACCCGATCCCGTGGCTAGCGATCACTGGAACGAATGGCAAGACCACCACGACGCAGATGCTGGAATCAATGCTTATCGCTGCTGGCTACAAAGCTGCTGCGGTTGGCAATATCGGTCGTCCGATTCTTGAAGCAATTCAAGATGAGGTTGATTACGATGTATTTGCTGTTGAATTGTCTAGCTTCCAGCTGCACTGGACACATTCGCTCTCGCTTCACTCAGCGGCCTTGCTCAATATCGAACCAGATCATATGGAGTGGTATGACGGCGATATGGCGGCTTATACCCGCGATAAATCCGCTATCTATGATCGAGTACAGCACGCCTGTATTTACAATGTTGCTGATGCTGAAACTGAACGTGCTGTAGAGAACGCCGATGTAGTTGAAGGCGCTCGTGCTATTGGCTTTACCCTGGGTGTGCCTGGCAGAAGCATGCTGGGAGTCGTCGATGATCTGATTGTTGACCGAGCTTTTGTAGAGCAGCGGGCATCTTCGGCTTTGCCACTTGCAGACCTTGCCGATGTGGTGCCGTTTGCGCCCCATAATGTGGAAAATGCCTTAGCCGCAGCAGCCTTGGCTCGCTCCTTTGGTGCACCTCCAGCGGCGATCAAGGCTGGACTTCGCTCATTGAATCTGGGCGGACACCGAATCCAAACTGTGGCTCAGCGTGGAGCAGTGACCTGGGTCGATGATTCGAAAGCGACTAACCCGCATGCTGCGCATTCGGGAATGCGAGCTTTTGACAACATCATCTGGATCGCAGGTGGGCAAGCTAAGGGCGTCACTTATGACGATCTCGTGTTAGGCAATAGAGACAAGATCAAAGCGGCGGTGCTTATCGGTATTGATCAAGAACTGGTAGCTCATGCTTTAGCTCAACATGCTCCCGAGATCCCAGTAATAAGGATCGACGGCAGCGACACTAGTGCCATGGGCCGTGCAGTAATCGAAGCAGCCCGGTTGGCTAAACCTGGTGACGTGGTGTTGCTCTCTCCGGCAAGCGCTAGCAAAGACATGTTTACCGGATACGACCACCGAGGCGATGTTTTTAAAGCGGCAATTGCAGCACTAGACGATTAATACGTAACAGTTAAGGAGGCTTCGTGGCGATCAGTTCTTCCCCCAGATCGCTGCCCGGCCGTCGCCCGCATAACGGCGATCACGCTAAGCAGCAGAGTGGCATGTTTGCCCGTGCTTTGGCAGCACCAATGGCGGACTACTACATGGTGCTGTTGCCAGTGCTCTTTCTCATCGGCTTTGGCATGATGATGGTGCTATCTTCCTCATCAGTTTTTGCGTATGTCTGGCATGGAGATTCTTACTATTTCGTAAAGCGTCAGATGATCTTCTTGATGGGCGGTTTTCCTCTAGCCTTTTGGCTGTCGCGGATGTCGATGGGATTACTGAGCAAGCTGTCGTGGCTAACCTATATTGTGGCTGCGGTCTTGTTGATGCTGACTTTCGTACCGGGGATTGGTATTGAGATCGCTGGTAACCGCAACTGGATCAAACTCTTTGGTGACTTTATCCGAATCCAGCCATCAGAGTTCGCCAAACTGTCGATGATCGTCTGGGGCGCGAGTGTATTGGCAAATAAACGGAAGCTACTTGATCAGCCGTTGCATTTGATCTTTCCTTTTTTGCCGATGTCAGCTCTCCTCATTGGACTCGTTCTTGTTGAGAATGATCTGGGGACCGCCATGGTCATGTCGGCGATCTTGCTTGCTATCTTATTTTTCGCCGGAACTCCTTACCGGGTTCTGCTTCCTATAGTTGGGTTTGCCATCGCCATGGTGGGGCTAATGGTTGGGGCATCACATAACCGTGGAGGGCGCATCGCTGCCTTCCTTGATCCCAGCAAAGCTAGCGAAGACAGCATCAGGCAAGCTCGGCAGTCGCTGTATGGGCTTGCTTCTGGTGGCTGGTGGGGGCGCGGCATTGGAAATAGTCGTGAAGCCTATGGAGGTTTGTCAGAAGCGCATACGGACTTTGTGTTTTCCATCATTGGCGAAGAATTGGGCTTCATCGGAGCAATATTTGTGATCGCGTTCTTCGCATTACTGATCTTTGCTGGTATCCGTATTGCGAAGAAAGCTACGACTGATTTTGCTAAGTACTGTGCTATGGGCGTGACATCGTGGTTCTTTATTCAAGCCAGCGTCAATATCGCAGTAGTTTTGGGGGTCTTACCCGTATTGGGTGTGCCGTTACCATTCATCTCCTACGGTGGCTCGGCGCTGATGGCGGCGATGCTTGCTGCGGGGGTTCTTCTTGCCTGCGCCCGTAACGAACCAAAGGCACAGCGGGCTATTGCGAAGCGGAAAGCGAAAAAATCCGCGCCGTCGATTACGGCGATTGTCGATAACGGAAGGTCGTAGCTATGGTTCACGTCGTCTGCGCTGGCGGAGGTTCAGCCGGCCATACCTCTCCGCTTATTGCTGTAGCGGAGCAGCTCATCGAGCTAGGCGCCACCGTCTCATGCGTTGGCACTGCCGATAAACTCGAAGCAACTGTTATTCCTGCGGCTGGGCTGGAACTAGATTTCATCCCAAGAGTGCCGATGCCAAGATCATTGACGCTGGACTTACTCCGATTGCCACGACGTTTAGGCGGCGCGGTAGCGACGACTCGTCGGATTTTGCAGAACCGGAACGCAGACGTTGTTGTTGGCTTCGGAGGCTTTGTCGCGACACCGGCCTATCTGGCGGCTAGGTCGCTGGGGGTGCCCATTGTCATTCATGAGCAGAATGCTCTTCCGGGTCTGGCCAATAAGTTGGGTTCCCGGTTTGCAACAACGGTAGGCGTGACCTATCCCAGCACTCCATTACCCAAAGCTAAGCATGTGGGGCTCCCGCTGCGTCGAGCCGTAGCTGAGCTAGATAGAGGACAGCTACGTACCTCGGCGCGAGCAAAGTTAGGGCTTAGTGGGGACCGTCCAACAGTATTGGTCAGCGGTGGATCGTTGGGAGCTCAATCGATCAACCGGGCTACGCAACAGGCAACTACGCAACTTTTGAGCCTGGGATACGACGTTATTCATATCTGGGGAGAAAAAAACTTTACGTCAGATCTTGCGGTGGTTACAGATCCAATAACAGAGGCGATGTATCTACCTTTGCCTTATGTGGAAGCGATGGAGCAAGCCTATGCTGCATCGGACTTTATGGTAGGGCGAGCTGGATCAAATACGATTTTCGAAACAGCCGCAGTCGGTCTGCCGCAGCTTTATATACCTTTACCTCACGGCAACGGTGAGCAAGCCCTTAACGCCAAATCTTTTGTTGATGCCGGTGCTGGCATTCTGATTGAGGATGCAGCGCTAAGCGGGGAAATTTTGGCAGAGCAAGTCGCTCATATCTTGAGCGATCCGGTTCGTTTATTACAGATGTCCCAGGCTGGAGCGAAGCTTGTTCCTGCGAATGCTGCAAAAACTCTTGCAGAGTGGACTTTATCGGTAGGTAGATATCATGCTGCGTAAGCCAACGAAAATTATTCCTGCGATGGAACTTGGGCGTACTCACTTCATTGGGGTGGGTGGCGTTTCCATGTCAGGAATTGCTCGCTTGCTCGCTGAACGTGGACATATCGTCTCAGGCTGCGACCGTGAAGAGAGCCGGGCGTTAGAGCCACTGCGTAGCGCGGGTGTAGAGGTTCTTATCGGACATGACGAGCAGCATATCCGTGGTGTCGATACTGTGGTTTTTAATTCAGCAGTGACTCCTTTGAACCAAGCAGAGCTAGAACTTGCTCAAAACAGTGGAGTGCGAATGCTGCACCGATCTGCTGCGTTGGCCTCCTTAATGGCTGGGAAGCGCGGTATCGGGATATCTGGTTCGCATGGGAAAACAACGACGACCGGCATGGTTATTGATGCGCTTGCCACTCTTGATCCGTCATATATGGTTGGTTCGATTTTGGCTAGCTCAGGCGTAGGCGCCAAAGACGGTACTGGCGAGTGGTTCGTAGTGGAAGCCGATGAATCCGATGGCACCTTCTTGCAGTATGACTGCGAAATAGTGGTGGTGACCTCAATTGAATCCGATCATCTAGATAACTGGGGCACTGCTGAAAATTATGCAGCAGGGTTCATTGATTTCGTGACCAAGGCACAAGTTCAACAGGTTATCTGTTGTTACGACGATCCAGGAGCGAAAGCCTTGGCTGATCAGCTTCGTGCTGACGGCCGAAATGTAGTGACCTATGGTCTGGATGTAGCTGCTGATGTGCGTTTGACTGAACTTACCCACGCAGGTCTGGCATCAGCGGCAACGATTACCTATGCCGGTCTTGGCGGGTCATTGGAACTACGGGTTCCAGGAGATTACAACTTGGTCAATGCCGCAGCCGCCTATGCAGTGGCGCGTAGCGTTGGCCTTGATGATGCTGAGATTAGGCGAGCGCTAGGGCGCTTTGGGGGTACAGCGCGTAGATTCCAACCAGTCGGTATCGCTGGCGGCGTCCGAGTTATTGATGACTATGCCCATCACCCAACTGAGGTAGCAGCAGCGTTGGCTGCAGCGCGTACTGCAGCAGGGGAGAACCGGGTTATCGCCTGCTTCCAGCCGCATCTCTTTAGTCGTACCCGTGATTTCGCCCACGATTTTGGCCGGGCTTTGACCGCAGCAGACGAGATCGTGGTGCTCGATATTTACCCAGCACGCGAGGAGCCAATCCCAGGAATTACGGGGGCTTTAGTTGCTAAGGCAGC
>CAMQXE010000089.1 GCA_947038745.1 uncultured Propionibacteriaceae bacterium
CCCCTGCTGCACCTAGAATCACCCACCAGAGCGGCCCTTCGCTGCTTTGATCAAGTCCCCGAGCAGCAACTTTCCCGTTAAGGTAATCCTCTTTCTCAGTCCACACTAGGACTTGACTTCCTTGCCGCTGCGGCGAACCAGAATAGGCAATCACTCGGCCAGGGAATCGCACAGCGATCTGGATACTGGACAACTGCTCAGCTTTTAACCCAGGGTATGGCGATACTCTCAACTCATAAGCGCCGTCGCGGTGACTAAGGTAACTCGATAGCTGATCTAGCCGTAACGTCGCTTTCACTTCACAACCAACATACCCAGCTTCATGCAAAGGGTTCTGCATAGCCCCAGGAAACTCCGCTGAAAGAGAATCACAGATATCTTCGGCCCGAACTTCTCTGCCAAGATAGTGGGCCTGGCCTTGCTCAACCATTACCTGTGTAAGCACAGCGATGTGATCATCATCGCTAATCGAAATATCTGCTTTGGCCTGCACGCAGCCACACAAAATCACGACACCAAGTAGCGCTATTACTACCCGTCTCATCTACTCACCTGCTGCACGATCAGGAAGCCACCACGGCGAGTTACCTGAATGCCCGCCAAATCCAACGGGCCTTGTCCATGCCACTGCGTCACGAGTTCCTCAACTCGACCAATATCGTGCGCAGTTGGCCCATCTAGACCCGCTGCTAGCAACCAACGACGAATCAGCCGAGTTCGTAAAGGACGTGCCAAATCAGCAAGCGCACCAACCTCTAGCTGTTCACGGCAAGGCAACTCAGCAACAAGCGCGTCAAGATAATCCACATCATCTGCGATGAGACCAGCCGACCGGGCCAACGCCTCGGTCACCCCAGAAACGAAAGACTGATCCAACTGGGCAATAGCGTGCCGAGCTCGTACTCGTAAGAAACGAGAGTCCGCATTCATCGGGTCATGCCACGGTACCAGCCCCCACTCTGCGCAAGCCGCTTCTGTCACTGCCCGTCTCAGCCCAAGAAGTGGACGCCGGTAACGCCCTGTGACAGCGCGCATTCCCGCAAGAGATCGCCCACCAGAACCACGAGCTAGACCCAACAACACTGATTCCGCCTGGTCATCGCAGGTATGTCCAAGCAGAATCGGGCCAGGCCCCGCTGCTGCCAAAGCTAGTCGTCTAGCATCTCTCGCTGCCGCTTCAAGACCACCCTCGTTGCCTACCGCTACTGGGACTATCTGTGTTTCCAGACCTAACTCGCGACATTGAGCTGCCGCTCGCTTCGCAATTTCTGCAGAGTCTTTCTGGAGTTGGTGATCTACCACGACTGCTAGCGGTGCAAGAGCTTCGCGCCGAGCAGCCCAGGCGACTCCGGCTGCGAGCGCCAATGAATCTGCGCCCCCAGATACACCTACCACGCATGAGCCTGGGCTATCCGCGAGCGATGCTGCAACGGCCTGTGCCACTCGCAACGAAGCAGGCCCCAGCTCTTTAGCAGCCATCAGAGAACGCGCGCGGCCCAGCGCTCAGGGTCGTGTAGCTCAGCGATATTCGGCAATGATTCTGGACCTTGCCAGACTTTGTTGAGGCTGTGTATGCCATAGCGCCAGATCACTGCGTCGCAGAAAGCGGCGCCATCACGGTACTGCGCAAGTTTGACGTCGTACTTGAAAACCTTACGCATCATGACGTTAGCGAGGTTCTGCTGCCGTCTCCGTGCGAAAGCTTCCTTGATCGTCGTAATCGTCGGGATGACGGCACTATCAACCTTGTTCATCATGGTTTCGGCGTAGCCCTCAATGACACTCATAAATGCGGTAACTCGGTCCAGATCAATTCGCGCATTCGCCACAGAGAAATCACGGACCGCTTCTGCCACAAGTGCGCGCATATAACTACGTATCCACGGAGCTGCTTCTGCCTGTAACCGATGAGTCTGCTCATGGATAAGCACCCAGAGCCGGAAATCATGCGGGTCAAGAGCTAAATCCCGCTCATAGGCCAAGAAGTTTGGCGCTACTGCATAGAGTGCTGGAACCGGCGCAAATGGGTCGAACTGCCCAAGAACTTTTCCAGAGAATGCCGCGAAACCTAATCCGATCTGCACCCCTTGGGCTTTTGCTTCGACGCTTCGCCACAAGCCCCTAGCTGGGCCTTCTTCGACGTCGGCAAGAAGCACCTGGGCTGATTTAGCATTCCGCTGAACCCACTCTGCGCGGCTGATCGGTTGCACAACAAGCGCTGCACCGGGATCTGGCAAGCAAGATAGCTGTACCGCTTGGGTGTGCGCTTCGCTTGACAGAGCGCGCAACATATCAACGGTTTCTTGACGCTGCTGTGGCGTCGTGGTTGGGCCCGCAGGGACATGGCGCGACCCGAATCGAGCCGCGCCTTCCCAATCAATAGCCGGTATTGGCACTACTTCGTGAACTCAGTCTCGTAGCTGGTACCGCGTGCGCGCTCCCAGGAGGCCTTGATCTCTAGCTCGGCGGCTTCACGGCCAACCCAGATAGCCCCTTCAACCGACTTGCCCGGCTCCAAGTCCTTGTAAACAGTGAAGAAGTGCTCAATTTCAAGACGGGTGTATTCGGGAATATCGTCAAGATCCTTGAGGTAGTCACGACGATGATCGGCTACGGGGACGCACAGAACCTTGTCGTCGCCGCCCATCTCGTCTTTCATGCGGAACATGCCAATTGCGCGGCACTCGACCAGAGCACCTGGGAAGGTAGGTTCCGGGATAAAGATCATGGCGTCTAGCGGGTCGCCATCTTGACCGAGAGTGCCCTCAATGAAGCCGTAATCTTGCGGGTAGTTCGTCGCAGTAAAGAGCGTGCGATCTAGACGAATACGACCTGTATGGTGGTCCATTTCGTACTTATTCTTTGTACCCTTGGGGATTTCGACGGTGACATCGAAAGACAGGGTATTGGGCAGGGAATGGGTATGCGCGTAATCCTCAGTCACAGTGACACCTTACCCTGGCTCAGCCGATGCTGGGGGCAGAAAGGGCAAGACCGAGCGCTGCCGCAGCAAGACACACCCCGAACAGCCCTAACCCAAATGCAATTCCACGCCAAGGATGTGCTCGCAGTATCCGAACGTTCTCAACCATCGCCGTCGAGAACGTCGTAAATCCGCCACAGAATCCAGTGCCAACTATCAGGGCTATTTCTGACTGCCCTCGGCCGATCACCACACCGAGAAGGAAAGATCCCACAGTATTTACCGCTACCGTGCCCCAGGCCGAACCTGGGAACCATGATTTCAGAGCAGTATCAACCAAGTAGCGGCAGCAGGCGCCAAATCCACCAGCGAGCATAATGACCAAGATCATCGTGCAACCCTCATTCCGCACCAGGCAGCTAGCACCCCGGCCAGCACCGAAATACCGCTATAGCCGAACCCTGCTAAAGGATCTGTCTGGATCAACCGGATAGCTTCTACGCTTAGGGCCGAATAGGTAGTGAAAGATCCAAGTACCCCAACCCCCAAGAAGATACGTAGCGATTCGTTGCGGTGGATGAGCGCCTCGGGATTAGCCGACTCGATATTCTTCGCCACAAACGCCAGCAGCAGCCCTAAGAAAAAGGCACCAGCTACATTCACGATTAGCGTTCCAAACGGCAAAAAAGTGTTGAGATGGCTCAGCGACCAACGCGCAAGAGTACCTAAACAACCACCGCTAAAGACCAAAGCTAGACGACGAATCACACATCTAGGCTAGTCGTGGCATAAGGTTTCACTCATGTCCGAGTACTTACTCCTTCTCGCCCCATCCGCAAACCACGTCTACGCCGGCCAGGCTGCCCGCCTTGCCGCTGCCGAATTGGCGCTTTGTATCCCCGATGCCATTGATGTTGCGCCGACCACGCTGGCTGGGGTTGATTACCTCGGTTTTACCGCAGGTGATCTTAATCCTGCCGACGTCGCGCGGCTATCGGCCAGTCTCGCACTATTTGAGCGTATCGATGAAGCGTTGTTGATTCCAGAGGAGTTACCTCGACTAGACCTATTTGATACCGATCTAGTTTCTATCCCTAAGTACCCTGGCAAGACCAATGAACAGTTCACTCGGCTGTTGGTTAATCTCACCCTCGCAGCCTGTGAAACCGGCTCGTCGAAGAAAACCATCCTTGACCCGATGTGCGGCCGAGCCACAACGCTCATGGTGGGCTGGCAGCTAGGTCTTAACGGAGCTGGCGTAGAAGCTGACGCAAAATCGGTGGAAGCATTCAGTGCGTATCTCAAAACTTACCTACGCCGTAAACGTTTTAAGCATGCTGCTGATATGACTCCAGTTCGCCGCGATGGACACCATATCGGGGAGCGGTTTGACGCTGAGGCCAAGGAACAAGGCTGCGGATTGACGATCTTTACCGGTGATACTCGTGATTCCCAGTTGCTCTTCGGGAAGAAGAAGTTTGATCTCATCGTCACCGATGCTCCATATGGCATCGTCCACGGCAGCAAGCCGCAGCTAAATATCTCTCAAGAAAAGCATCGCAAGGACCGCTCACCGGCTGCTTTGCTTCATGAAGCGGTACCTGTTTGGGTATCGCAGCTCAAGCCGGGTGGCGCGCTGGGGATTTCCTGGAATACCTATGGATTGTCTCGTGAAGATCTCGTTGATCTGCTCCTAGATGAGGGCCTCATCGTCCATAACGATGGCGCCTGGTTGGACTTTGCTCACCGCGTCGATGCTTCGATCAACCGTGATCTCGTCGTCGCAACGTTGCCTGCAGAGCCTGCCGGTGCCTAGCCTGATCCTGCTTCGGCATGCGGAAGCAATGCCCGATTCGACGACTGGTCGCGATTATGACCGGCCGCTGAGCCCCACGGGGCGCGAGCAGATTCAGGAGGTTCGGGTCTGGCTAGACCGAATGAGCGCGCTACCGCAACGAATCATTGCGTCGCCGTCGATGCGCACTCGGCAAACAGCAGAACTGCTCAAACTATCAGTGGGCATCGATTACGTCGATGGACTTTATGACAACCGCCCTGATCAGGTGCGCTCTGCACTCATCGGCGTGACCGATGAAATTGACCATCTCCTTATCGTCGGGCATGCGCCGAGTATCCCCTGGACAGCCCACGAACTAAGCGCTGGTGGAGAACAATCCGCCAGTTTCTTCTCCGGTAACTTTGGGTGCGCCAATGCAGTGCTCTTGGAGCATGCTGGAAGCTGGGTAGATCTGGCTGACTGCTCAGTTCTGCTACCCTTCGTCGAAGGTTTCCGCCCTACTCGACGTTAGCCCTCGAATAGGGCTTTACCCAGATAGCTACCTGAGACGAACCCCGGCGGAATAACGAATACCGCTGAACCAATCGTCATGGCATAGGGGTTAAGAGAACTGCCCTCATCAAGAGACTGCAAGATCGGCACTAGTTGTTTTTCGATATTAGCCTGATAGCTCAACAGAACCAGCCCCATCGTTTGCTCCACGCCCCCAGGAACACGCTCCTCGTGGGTGTAGTTCAAGCCCTGCCGCAAAATCTTGGTTCCTGGGCTTCGCGCTAGTCGAATATGTGCATCTGCCGGAATGATGAGATTGCCTTGTCCATCACGAGCAGCGAGATCAGGACTATCCGTTTCAGTGTTTCCTGTCAGCGGCGCCCCAGTCGTAGCATGGCGACCAATAACAAGATCTTTCTTAGCCGTGGAAAGTTTGTCCCAGGTTGAGACGTCATATTGGATTCGACGTATTGCCAGCGTGGTTCCGCCGGTAAACCATCCTGCGGTATCTGGCCAGACACAAGCATCAAGCTGAGTGGTTGTTGGGTTGCCGCTACCTAGCATGTGGCCCAGAAGCGTGCGCCCAGTGGTAGCGTCGCCGTCTGCGTTCGTACCGCGCCAACTGCCATGTTGGACCCAGCGCAGTGCAGCTACTTCTTGCGCTTGCTGAATCAATACTCGTGATGCGTAAGCAACCGTCGTTGGATCATCAGCAGCAATGACAAGGAGCAGATCGCCACCAGACCAACGT
>CAMQXE010000090.1 GCA_947038745.1 uncultured Propionibacteriaceae bacterium
ACGTGATTGCCGCAGAAGATACCCGGCGGCTTCACATACTCATCGAGCGGCTCCGCTCTGTTTTCGGTGAGATCGATATTAACGCCCGCATCATGAGCTATTTTGAAGGAAACGAAGCCGGGCGAACTCAGCAGATAGTCGATTCTTTGGCTGCTGGGCAGCGAGTCTTGATCATCACCGATGCAGGTATGCCAAGCGTCTCTGATCCTGGATACAGGGCAGTAGCAGCCGCTATTGAGCTAGGTGCCCGAGTCACAGCCGTACCTGGGCCTAGCGCTGTTCTCACTGCTCTTGCGGTGTCAGGGCTCCCCGTTGATCGTTTTTGTTTCGAAGGGTTTTTGCCGCGTAAGTCAGGAGAGCGACGTCGCCGTTTCGCAGAGCTTGCCCCTGAGCAACGAACCATGGTCTTTTTTGAGGCCCCTCATCGGCTCGCTGATTTTCTTATCGACGCTGCCGAAGTACTGGGAGCAAACCGGCGGGGCGCAGTCTGTCGAGAACTGACAAAACCATATGAAGAAGTCATCCGTGGTGGTTTAGCTGAACTAGCTGAGTGGGCTAGCGAAGGAGCCCGGGGGGAAATTAGCGTTGTTATTGAAGGGGCAGCACCCGCTGAACTTTCTCAAAGTGATGCGGTAGCTCTTGTGGGTGACCTGGTTGCAGGAGGCGCCAGTTTCAAAGATGCTGTAGCCGACGTTGCCAGTGCCCATGGGCTCGTTCGTAAAGACCTTTACGCTGCAGCTCTCGCAGCGAGAGTGGGGAAGTAGCTCCATGCTTCTTGACGATCTTCACCTCCCGGCATTACCAGAACCTTTGCCCGCGCCAATCGTTGATGCGCATACTCACCTCGACAGTACCTATGACAAGTCCGGGCTTGATCCAGAATCTGCGCTTTCTCTTGCCGCATCCGTAGGGGTAACGCGGATAGTGCAGGCTTCTGACGATGCCGCAGAGGCTGTGTGGGCAGAAGGTTTTGCAGCTACTCATCCAAGCGTGGTGGCATGTGTTGCATTGCACCCCAATGAAGTTGCTCGGCACCCCGAACGGATGGCAGAAGGGCTAGCAGTTATCGAGCGTCTTGCCAGTGCAGGACGTCATGTCCGAGCAGTAGGGGAGACTGGGCTGGACTATTTCCGCTGCACTGAGCCAGCGCAACTAGCCCGGCAGCAGGAGAGCTTTAGGGCCCATATCCAGATCGCTAAAGCGCATGGGCTAGCACTGGTTATTCACGATCGAGACGCCCATGATGATTGCGCCAGAATCCTTGATGAGGAAGGCTGGACAGAGCGCACCATCTTCCATTGTTTTTCAGGAGATGAGGACTTTGCTCGTCGCTGCTTAGACCATGATGCCTTCCTAAGTTTCCCAGGAACTGTCACCTACAAGGCCAATCATCAGCTACGCGCTGCAGCCATGCTGACCCCTGCAGATCGTCTCCTTGTGGAAACAGACGCGCCCTATCTCACCCCGGTGCCTGCGCGCGGGCGAGATAATGCCAGCTATCTGATCGTTCATACTGTTCGGTATCTGGCTCAGCTTCGCGGAGTCGATGTCGAAGACTTATGCCATACCCTCAATTCCACCGCTGATATTGCCTTTGGAGGTTCTTGGTGAACCCGCTACTTGATCCCTCGTCGATTCGTCGCCTTGCTGCTCAGATCGGTTTGCAACCGACGAAACAGCGCGGACAAAACTTCGTCCACGATGCCAACACCGTGCGTCGAATCGTGTCAATGGCACAAGTTCAACCACACGATGTGGTGTTGGAGATCGGCCCTGGCTTAGGTTCACTGACCTTGGGGTTGTTGGAGACCGGAGCCACCGTCGTCGCTGTGGAGATTGATGACAAGCTCGCCCAGCTATTGCCTCAAACCGTTGCTGAGCGGATGCCTGAGGCAAGCGAGCGACTCCACATCGTGCATGCTGACGCGCTCACAGTGACACAGCTGCCGTTGATTCCGACTCGGCTAGTTGCGAATTTGCCATACAACATTTCAGTGCCGGTCATTATCCATCTACTGACGACGTTCCCGCAGTGGAGCGCCGGTCTGGTTATGGTTCAGGCAGAGGTTGCTGATCGATTAGCCGCTGATCCTGGGTCCAAGATCTATGGGGTGCCCTCAGTGAAACGAGCCTGGTTCTGCGCGGCTGAACGAGTAGGCACGGTCGGGCCTAACGTTTTCTGGCCGGTTCCTAACGTAGATTCTGGGCTGGTGTCTTTGACTAGGCGTGAGCTTCCTGAAACAACTGCATCGCGCGAGCAAGTCTTTGAGGTTGTGGACTTAGCCTTTGCTCAACGTCGCAAAATGCTACGAGCGGCCCTTGCCGGAGTCTTTGGAGGTTCAGCGGCTGCGGAAGCTGCACTAGCTTCGGCAGGTATCGACGGGACACAACGCGGCGAAATACTTACAGTGCAAGACTTTGCCCGAATTGCTGAAGTTCTCACCACGCATCAGTGACTTCGGCTAAGTTGCAGCTGTGACGACTTTGCGACAGGACTGGTCTGGTGTTCGGGTTCGAGTGCCAGCAAAGATCAATGTGGGGCTAGCCGTAGGTGCATTAGCAGCCGATGGGTATCACTCGCTTTCAACGGTCTTTCAAGCAGTTTCGCTCTATGACGATATTGCTGTTGAGGCTGCTCCAGCGGGAGTACTGGAGCTAGTCATGAAAGGCGAAGGCGCTGAAGAACTGCCAGTAGACGACACTAATCTTGCTATCCGTGCCGGGCTGCTTCTACTTGAGAGCCAAGGGCTTTCGCGCGATGATTACGGCGCGCATATCTCTATTAAAAAAGGTATCCCGATCGCCGGAGGAATGGCTGGCGGTTCGGCTGATGCCGCAGGAACTTTGCTGGCGCTTTCGGTGCTGTGGGATCTTGACGTCTCTCCTGACGAACTCCAGATTTTAGGGGCGCAGCTTGGAGCTGACGTGCCCTTCTCCTTGTTGGGCGGAACTGCGCTGGGAGTCGGGCATGGCGATCAACTAGCTCCAGTACTCACGCGGGGGACCTACCACTGGGTAATTGCTCTTGCGGAGGAAGGACTATCGACGCCGGCTGTTTATCGCCGCTTCGATGAGATGGAACTAGGCGCGCCTACACCAGAACTGGACCGTGAACTTTTGGTTGCCCTTGCCGCTGGTGATGTCACCCATGTGGGGGCATTGCTGCGCAATGACCTGCAACCAGCCGCATGCGATCTTCGTCCAGAATTGCGCGTTCTACTCGATGCGGGTCTAGCTGCAGGGGCTATCGGTGCCCTTGTTTCGGGCTCTGGCCCGACCTGTGCATTCCTTGCCGCAGGGGAATCCGCAGCAATGGATCTGCTTAATAAGATTCAAGAATCAGGTCTAGCCCGGGACTATCGTCGAGTTTTTGGACCAGTTGCTGGTGCAAGGTTGCTGGTTTCCTAACGTAAAAGGGCAGTATTTTCGTGGTTATTTGCTAGTTCTCAGGCGAGAAGATGCACAGTAGTTATGAGACCGGCTAGAGTAGTGGCGTCGTCATCGACGATCCCCGGTTGGTCTGTTGGTAGGGCCCGTCTGACTTTGAATCAGAATTAGCGACGCAGGTTCAATTCCTGCCCGGGGAGCGCTTGGATGCAAGGAGTACGCGGGAAACAGCCAGATGGAGTGGAACATGGCGCTGGCAGCCGTGGTAACACTGTGCTTTGGCTGTTGCCAGCCATGAAATATGGTCCTCGTGAATGCCCTGTAGCAGGCCCCCCACTCACTGAGGAAAGGCACGCTAGTGACCGGGACAATACGTCCGAATGACAAGCATCTGATGTTGTTTTCGGGGCGTGCGTACCCCGAACTAGCTCAGGAAGTAGCGGCTGGGCTTGGGGTGGATATTGTTCCAACCCGCGCGGTGACCTATGCAAACTCTGAGATCTATGTGCAATTTGAAGAGTCGATTCGCGGGTGCGATGCCTACGTATTGCAATCTCATGCGGCTCCCATCAACGACGCACTGATGGAGCAGTTGATCATGGTGGACGCGCTTAAGCGTGCCTCAGCCAAGAGGATCACTGTCGTCTCCCCGTTCTACCCCTACGCCCGTCAAGATAAGAAGCACATCGGCCGTGAGCCGATTTCTGCTCGTCTGGTTGCTGATCTGTACAAAGCTGCTGGCGCTGACCGCATCATGTCGGTTGATCTTCACGCCGCGCAGATCCAAGGTTTCTTCGATGGCCCGGTGGACCACCTATGGGCGCTTCCGGTGCTCTCTGACTACATCTTGGAAAAGTACCCAACCGAAGAAATGACAGTAGTTTCTCCCGACGCTGGGCGAGTTCGGTTGGCCGATATGTGGTGCGACCGTCTCGGGGCGAAGCTCGCCATTATTCATAAGCGACGCGATCCGAATAAGGCCAACCAGGTTGATGTCCATGAGGTTGTCGGTGAGGTTGAAGGACGAATCTGTCTCCTCGTCGATGACATGATCGATACCGGTGGCACGATCTGCAAGGCTGCCGCAGCGCTCAAGGAGCGTGGCGCAAAGGCTGTTATCGGTGCTGCTACCCATGCCGTGCTGTCTGATCCGGCAACGGAGCGGTTCTCTGCGTCGTGCTTCGACGAAGTGATCGTCACCAACACGCTGCCGATCCCGGAAGAAAAGCGCTTCGGTAACCTCACTGTGCTCTCAATTGCGCCGCTCTTAGCCAAGGCCATTGAGGCGGTATTCACTGATGGCTCGGTCACTCGTCTTATCGATGTGCGATCAGGTAAGTCGCACAGCGAGTAACGATATAAACTGCAATGATGCCTCGATCCGTTTATGGATCGAGGCATCTCAGTTTTGTGCGGTAGGTCAGCTCATGAGCTAGGAATCGTCCCCGGTTGCTTTGCTCATGGGCCAACGGCGCACGATATAGAGCATAATGACGGCTGCCACACTAGCTTCGAGAAGATAGATCAGTAGATCTAACCCCGTAGATAGGAAAGCTGCAAGGTACATGGCCCGCGCGCGCATAAGCCGCAAAATGATGATCGCTGTAGCGGCAATAACGGTGATGACCGTGATGGTCAATCCCAGATGTGATCTCGGGGATTGCGGTGATGTGTGGCGATCAAAGGATGCGAGGAGAAATAAGCATCCCAGCAGTATTGCGATATGGATCAGGACTCTCATTAGCGAGTACATCGTTGGTGCCTGCGCCACATAGTCTTGAATGAGAGTGAGTAGCACGGCAACGGAAAGTGATCCAACTCCAACTGATGCGAGGCGACGGTTCATAGCAATCCTTACTGCTTGGGATAGTTCCAGTGCAACACGTCTCCACCCCCCGTCAATAGATAATGCTGATCCTGATTGGGGTGTGCTTGCACCGATATTTTGCGACGATGGCTCTTGTCGCGTAGAGTTGGTTGAGCATGCGGCGAGGGAATTGATCGCAGATCACCGTGATCGACGCAGGTCTCCCTGGACGTGTGCGCCCCATGATTTTCATTAGGTAAAACCCAGGTTGAGGAGAAAACGTGTCTGAGATCAAGCTCGATGGCGTCGCCCGTAACGAATTCGGTAAGGGCGCTGCTCGTCGTCTACGCCGCGAGAATATGATTCCGGCGGTCATCTACGGCCACGGCACTGATCCGGTGCACATTGCACTGCCGCAGCACGTCACCACCTTGGCTCTGCGTCAGGCCAACGTTCTACTCGACATCAATATCGCTGGTGGCAAGCCCGTCCTCGCGCTGCCCAAGCAGGTTCAGAAGGACCCGATCAAGAACACCGTTGAGCACATCGACCTCGTGTTGGTTACACGTGGCGAGAAGGTCACGGTTGATGTTCAGATCAACCTCGTTGGTGAGGCGGCTTCTGGCTCGCAGGTCAATCACGATATGAACTCCATGTCGATTGAGGCTGACGCTTCCAATATCCCAACCGAGATCGAGGTTTCGATTGCAGGGCTTGAGGT
>CAMQXE010000091.1 GCA_947038745.1 uncultured Propionibacteriaceae bacterium
CATGCCTGTTGCAGCGTGGAGCAAAGTATCCGAGACTAACCCCTCGGTCAGAATAAGGTTAATACCGCGAGCCAAACCAATGATCAGCGATACCGCGACCAAGCTGGACGCGCCTTCACAGAATGCATCAACCAGCTCAACTTCGCCGAGGCGATCTTTACCGACTGCTGCGATAAACATACAGATAATGGCAATGGTAAGGAAAGACGCTGCCATCTCAGGGAACCACCAGCCCTGCGACATAACGCCCCAGACCATGATCGGGAAAGCCGAGACGAATAGCACCAAAATGATCTTGTGCTTGATGGTGAAGGCAAGCTTGCCAGCATCGGCATTGCTCATTCCCCAACGGGCCTTGAACTTATCTCGATCTTCATAGGCATAGGAGAAGGTCGGATCTTTACGAAGTTTCCCGGCATACCAATAGAGATAGGCACAGATAACAATCGCACCAACAATACAGCCTGCCGTGCGCCACCAAATACCGTCAGTAAAGGTAATACCAGCCGCATTTGAGGCAACTACTGACGAGAATGGGTTGATCGTCGAGAAGGTCGTGCCTACCGATCCAGCAAGGAAAATCGCGCCCACACAGATAATCGCGTCATACCCCATTGCAATGAAGATCGGACACAAAATTGGATAGAACGCGACAGCTTCTTCCTCTAACCCGCAAGTGGTACCTCCCAACACCATGAGTAGCGACACTACCGCCACAAGGATGAACTCATGCCCCTTCGTCTTCTTCGTCAATGCAACAAGACCCGTCTCGAAGGCCCCTGACCGTTTCACCACCCCAATAAGACCACCGAGCACCAAAATGAACACGATGATATCTGCGACTTCTACAGTGCCTAACGTCATCGATTTAGTGATATCCATCACTCCAGCAGGCTTTTGTTCTAGCCGCTGGTAGGTATCTGGAATTGAAATTGGCTTCTTCAGCGATCCGGAGGTGAACTTCTCAATGTTGATTTGGACTTTGAGCTGATCCAATGTCTCTTGAACCGCTGGCATCTCCTTCTTAGTTCCATCAGGCGCTGTTACCACCATGACGTTCGTGGCGGAAGTATAGCTAAGTTTGGAATAGGAACCAGCTGGCACAAACCATGTCAGCGCCACCGCGACAATGGTCAGCAGAAATAAGATCGTAAAAGCAGTGGGGACGCGCCAGCGATGCGGCTTCTTTGCCGGATCTGACTTGCTATTTGCTGGTACTTCCTCGGTTACATCACTGGCCATCGTAGCGATCGCTCCTCGTAGTCAGAGTTAGAAGAAAGGCGGCCCCTTCTACAAGAAACTTAAGGGACCAATCCAAAAACTGAGGCTACCCTTACTCTGACCTTAAGTACAAGAGGCGACCTTATTTATTTACTTACTAGTAACGATAAAGAACGTCTTGCCAGCCAGAGCTGCTGAAACCGTCTGAAACCTATACCGCTTTATTCAGACGCTTTTAGAACCCATGTGGAGCTACATAAAACAACGGCGGCTACCCAAAGGTAGCCGCCGTTGCGGTTAAGCAAGATTTGCTCTGCGGGAAGAGTCTTTACTTCTCGCCGCCGGTGAGCTTCTCGCGAAGCGCCTGCAGCGCCTCGTCAGAAGCGAGCGAGCCTTCAGCCGGTTCATCGGAGCCAGCGGAGTATTCCGGCTGCGGCTTGGTGGCCTCAGCATCGGCTTCCTTGGCGTCAACAACCTGCTTCTTGTGGGCCAGCCAGCGCTGCTGCGCCTCCTGGTACTGAAGCTCCCAGGCGCGCTGCTGATCCTCGTAGCCAGGCTTCCAGTCATTGGTTTCTGGATCGAAGCCCTCGGGGTAAATGTAGTTACCCTGCTCGTCGTAGTTCGCAGTCATGCCGTACATAGCCGGATCGAAGTCGTCAACATTGGTGTCAACGCCCTCATTGGCCTGCTTAAGCGACAGCGAGATCCGACGACGCTCGAGATCGACATCGATGATCTTGACCATGACATCGTCGCCAACAGCAACGACCTGCTCGGGGATTTCGACGTGACGAACAGCAAGTTCGGAAACGTGAACGAGACCCTCGATGCCCTCTTCGACGCGAACGAACGCACCGAACGGAACCAGCTTGGTGACCTTACCCGGAACGATCTGACCCATCTGGTGAGTACGGGCGAAGGTCTGCCACGGATCTTCCTGCGTCGCCTTCAGCGACAAGGAAACGCGCTCGCGATCGAGCTCGACCGAGAGAACCTCGACCGTGACTTCCTGACCAACCTCGACAACCTCGGACGGATGATCGATGTGCTTCCAGGACAGCTCAGAAACGTGGACGAGACCGTCAACGCCGCCGAGATCAACGAACGCACCGAAGTTAACGATCGACGAGACGACGCCCTTGCGGATCTGGCCTGGCTGGAGCTGAGTGAGGAACGTCTGGCGAACCTCGGACTGGGTCTGCTCAAGGAATGCACGGCGAGACAGAACAACGTTGTTGCGGTTCTTGTCCAGCTCGATTATCTTGGCTTCGAGCTCCTGGCCGACGTAAGGCATGAGGTCACGAACGCGACGCATTTCAACGAGCGAAGCTGGGAGGAAGCCGCGAAGACCGATGTCGACGATGAGACCACCCTTGACAACCTCGATGACCTTACCGGTAACGATTCCGTCTTCTTCCTTGATCTGCTCAATGGTGCCCCAGGCGCGCTCGTACTGAGCCCGCTTCTTGGACAGAATCAGGCGACCCTCTTTGTCTTCCTTCTGCTGAACAAGGGCTTCAACTTCGTCGCCGACCTTGACTACGTCGAAGGGATCGACGTCATGCTTGATAGAGAGTTCCTTCGAGGGGATAACGCCCTCGGTCTTGTAACCGATGTCGAGGAGAACCTCGTCGCGGTCAACCTTGACGACGGTACCGGTAACAATGTCACCGTCGTTGAAGTACTTGATAGTCTTATCGACCGCTTCCGCGAATGCTTCGGCAGATCCGAAGTCGTCAACGGCGATCTGAGGCACAGCCTCGAGGTTGGAGGTCATGTAAAAGTGGCTCCGGTATGTTGAATATGGCAGTCGCCATGACCCGTCGCCTTGGGCGCCGAAAAGTTAGGTTCGCTCCAGGTTGGAGCGAAGCGTCCGATTCTGACCGATGCGAGCGTGCCCTACTCCGTCCGAAGACACGCAGGCCACAGCGCCTGACCAGTCTAACGGCGACTCCGCCTCAGGGTCAATTGGATATTGCACGATGATTGTGAATAATGTTCCGACTACGGAACATTATTCACAATCATCGCGGCATACTACTGTCTATGACTCTCAAACGGCTGTGTGCGCTCGCCTCTAGCACGCTACTCCTTGTCGGCTGTTCTGCAGCGCTACCCAATCCAGCGAAGTCTGCACCGCTTTCAGCTAGGCCGACAGTAACAGCTTCATCGAGCAAAGCTACTACCGCAACAGCTATTGCAACGACAACGACGGTACATACCGTGACATCGACGATCACGCAGACACCAGCAGCCCCCACGATCAAGACACAGATCATCGGTATTAACGTCATGGATGCCGAGGGCAAGCTCAAGCCGGAGTACACCTTCAATAACAAAGAACTAGCATCTACCCTAAACATAGATTGCGGACAGTATTCTCCGGTCGGTTTATCGTATGGAACCTACTACTGCTCACCAACGGCGGCAGGACTGCAAGCTTGCTGGAAAGACCCAAATCCTCCAGCCGGAACCCGCCATCTGTTATGTATCAGAAGCTACCAAGACACTGAAGTAATTGTTATCGAGCCAACAAGACTCGACACCACGCCAAAAGTAGCTCCACTACCTATGCCGCTTAACCTTGAGCTAGCTGATGGAAGCATCTGGATACACCGTAACGGTGGAGCTGGGAACTATACGTATCCTGGCTATTACATTTCTTACTACTGCCGCTCTGGCTGTGGCCCTTATACAAGTGGGGACAAAGCTATCCTCGTTTATGAAAACTCAGGCTTAACCAAAAATGGGGATACCTGGTATGCCGAGGTTGGCGAAACTGGTGCGACGAGTTCACAAGCCTACCCCATTCCCACCAAGATCGCTGTGAAGACTGCATGGTTCATCACGAACGAGCCCGTATAAGACCGCGCTAGTGAGCAGCGTCGAACCAGCTATGACCAATACCTACGCTGACATCTAGTGGAATCGCTAGCTCAACTGCGTGTTCCATTGAGTCGCATACGACCTCGGTAATACGCTCATCTTCACCTGGGGCGATCTCAATGATGAGTTCGTCATGGACTTGAAGCAACATCCGCGAAGCAAGTCTTTCTTCTCGGAGCTTACGTTCTAATTCCAACATGGCGAGTTTCATAATGTCGGCAGCGCTACCTTGAATCGGAGCGTTTAGTGCAGCTCGCTCTGCCATTTCACGACGTTGGCGATTAGGCGATGCCAAATCTGGAAGGTATCGACGTCGACCAAACATCGTCTCCGTATAGCCTGTTTTTGTAGCCTTTTTGACGACCTCAGCCAGGTAGTCACGCACACCGCCAAAGCTGTCAAAGTAGTCAGACATCATCGACTTAGCCGTCGAGGCTGGAACCCCCAGCTGACTCGACAGACCATAAGCCGACAATCCATATGCAAGACCATAATTCATTGCTTTTACGCCTGAGCGCTGCTCGGCTGTTACATCCTCAATTGGCACCCCAAAGACCCGCGATGCGGTGACTTTATGGAAATCAATACCCGAGGCGAAAGCATCAATAAGCCCTTGGTCTTGGCTCACGTGCGCCATGATCCGCATTTCGATCTGGCTGTAATCGGCGCTCATCAAGTTGGAGTATCCAGAACCAACGATGAAGGCTTTACGGATCTGGCGTCCAGCTTCGGTACGGATCGGAATATTTTGCAGATTTGGGTCGGTGGAGCTTAACCGCCCAGTACCCGTAACCGTTTGGAGATAGGTCGTGTGGATCCGGCCATCATCTTGAATTGCAGCGAGCAATCCATCAACGGTCTGACGCAACTTAATGGCATCTCGATGAAGCAATAGCTGTTGCAGGAAAGGATGTTCGGTCTGCTCAAAGAGTTTCTGCAATGACTCAGCATCAGTCGTATATCCAGTTGCTGTTTTCCTTGTCTTTTGCATACCCAAATCGTCAAAAAGCACAGCTTGGAGTTGCTTCGGTGAGCTGAGATTGATCTCCTTGCCAATGATCTGGAAGGCCGTGTCAGCCGCACGGCTCACCTGGCTATCAAAATCTTTGCGTAGCTGGTCCAAGATGTCAGTATCAACCGCAATACCTGTAGCCTCCATCTGTGCCAAGGTTCGCGTTAGTGGCTGCTCCAACGTCGTAAGTACGGTGGCTGACTCACCTAACTCAGCAAGCTCATGTTCAAGCTGCTCCCCCAGCGCCAAGATCGCCCGGGCACGCAGCATTGATGGCCCAGAAATATCGATTTGCTTCGGTTCATTGAAATCGAAGGCTAGCTGATCACTGGATTCTGCTGGGGCTTCAACTGGTTCAATTTTGAGTTCGCGATGAAGATGACGAATGACGAGATCATCAAGACGATAGGTTCGTTGATCTGGTTTCAGTAAGTAGGCTGCCATGATCGTGTCGCACTCCAGCCCCGCGATATCCCACCCGCGCTGCCACAGAGCAAGTAACGGCCCCTTGGCATCATGCAAAACCTTGCCAAAGCGAACATCACCCAACCATGCCGCAAGCGCAGCCTCATCAGCAGGCCATAGCTCAGCAACATCTATCCAGCAGGCAGTATCATCGTGGCTCGCCAACGCAATCCCCACAATATCGCCTTGCCCACTACCCCAGTGCCCAACTACATCGACGCCCGTGCGGGAGCCACGAGCACGACGTTCCAACCACGGGCCG
>CAMQXE010000092.1 GCA_947038745.1 uncultured Propionibacteriaceae bacterium
AAGCAAAGGGATTATTACCCGGACGCGATGCGCCGCCTGGGCGCGGACGCGGGCCTGGAACATTGCCTGCTGCACCCGGACGTGGCCCTGGGGCCGCTGGGCGCGGGCCTGGACGGGCCTCGCTAGAAGCCGCAGGAGCAGGCTTCGCTGCGGGAGCCGGAGCCGGAGCAGGCTTAGCCGCAGGAGCCTTCGGCGCCGGCTTAGGTGCTGCCGGCTTCGGGGCGTCTGCAACGACGACCTCAGGGGCGGGGCTCGCAGATTTTGATTCGGCTGCTACTGGCTTTTCCGCAGCAGGCTTGGGCGCCTTAGGCGCAGCCTTCTTCGGGGCAGCGGTATCGGCAGCAGGTGCTGCCAACTTATCCTTGAGGCGCCGCACAACGGGGGCCTCAATTGTCGACGATGCAGAGCTGACGAATTCGCCCATCTCTTTTAGCGCCGATAAGACGTTCTTACTTTCGAGTCCGAGCTCTTTAGCGAGCTCATAGACGCGGACCTTGGCCACTACTCTCCTCTTGGTCCACGCCTGTGCGCGAACCAGCTAGTGATTGTTATTGCTCATTTGCTTGTACTCATCGAGTGGTCATGAGCTATTGCCCACTTTCTGTTGTGCCGATACACGGTTGCATCGGCGCGCAACGCTTAGTCTATCGTGCTATTGCCAATTTCGCCTATCCGACTAGTGCAGCACGCACGGCATCGACGTCGAGAGACGCAGCAGTAAACGCCCGGGTGATTGATCGACGTCTCAAGGCCAGATCAAGGCACGCTGGCGTAGGGTGCAGCCAAGCGCCTCGGCCAGGTAGTCGTTGTTCTAGATCTGGCACCACCAAACCATCGCAGACAACGAGCCGCAACAAGGTCATCGGAGTACCTTTTCCTCGGCAGGCCACGCAGGTGCGCTCTGGAACAGTAGTCATAGGTCAATACTGCCTTATCTTGGCTCGATAACGCTGTAGTTAAACCGGCGTGATACGACGCTGGCGGTCTTGGAGAAGTAAACCCAAGACCACCAGCAAAATCCTCAACCAATTAACCCGATACTGCCGTATCCGGGCGAATATCGATCTTCCACCCAGTCAATCGAGCAGCCAGACGAGCGTTCTGCCCCTCACGTCCGATAGCAAGCGAAAGTTGGTAATCGGGAACAATCACGCGACAAGTTTTCGCCGCAGCATCCACGATCTCTACCGACAATGCTTTAGCCGGTGACAGCGCCTGCGCCACGAACTCACGAGGATCTTCTGACCAATCAACGATATCGATCTTCTCTTCGTTCAGCTCGTGCATTACTGCACGAACCCGCTGCCCCATCGGCCCGATGCAGGCTCCCTTGGCATTCACTTCAGCTTGCGTGGAGTAGACCGCAATCTTGCTCCGATGCCCGGCTTCACGAGCAATCGCCTTGATTTCGACCACGCCTTGTTCAATCTCAGGAACTTCCAACCGGAACATCTTGTCTACCAGACCAGGGTGCGAACGCGACACGACGACCTGGAGACCACGAGTTTCCATCCGCGCCTGAACAACGTAGACCCGGAGGCGCTTGTTATGAGGGTACTGCTCCCCCGGCGATTGCTCAGCCTGAGGCATGATCGCCTCAATGTCACCGATATCAACCATGACTGTGCGAGTATCACGACCAGATTTTTGTACCTGACCCAGCACAATGTCGCCTTCTTTAGCTTGCAAGGTTCCATAGCGCTTAACATCTTCTGCTTCACGGATACGCTGGAAAATCACCTGGCGAGCCGTCGATGCCGCTACGCGACCAAAATCGACAGGCGTGTCGTCGAACTCGCCAATGCGGTTGCCCTCTTCATCAGTTTCGGGAACCATAACGCGAACTGTGCCTGACTTACGATCCAAATCGACCCGCGCTCGTGGCATTGGGTGATCGATCTTGCCATACGCATTAAGCATGGCATCCTCAATAGCGCTGCATAGGGTATCCATCGGAATACCTTTATCGAGCTCAAGCATGCGCAATGCCGCCATATCGATGTCCATTTAGTTCTCCTCGTCGATCGTCTCAATGTCACCATCGGCATCATCGAGATCAGGGTCATGGGGTCGGTTTAGCTCAACCTGAATAATGGGTTTGCGGGCATCAGCAAAATCCACTCGCCGGTGATTGCCCTCAATATCGATCGTGGCGCCAGTTTCATCGCTAGCAATGATGCGCCCCGTGATCTTCTCACCGTCGATGGTGCATGCGACTAAGCGTCCAGTATTACGACGCCAATGCGCTGGTTTAGTCAGCGGACGTGATGTTCCGCGTGAGCTCACTTCCAAGGTGTAGCTACGCTCTCCCATAACTCCGCTTGCATCAAATGCATCCAAGATGGCCCGGCTTGCCAACGAAATATCGTCCAAGAGTGGCCCGCGGCCTTTGGGGCCATCGCCGTCAACGGTGATGCGCACAATGCTGCGCTTGCCTGCAATGACAACGTCACAGCCGTCCAATTCGAGACCGTGCTCCACCAGTAACGGGGTAATGATCGGCGTGATCTTCGTCGCGTCCATCCGTGCTCAATCCTGTTGTCCCTAAGTTGTGTCTAATAAGGATAGCGTGAGCACATGACTTCGCGACTTCTTCTCGATTGTGATACCGGAATTGATGACGCCTTAGCCTTAGCCTGGCTATGTGCAACCGGCACTGTTCCAGTCGCAGTCACAACAACTGCGGGCAACAGCACTGCTGAACAAGCTGCGCTCAATTCCCGCGCGGTTCTGAGCTTATGCGGTTATGCCGGTGTTCCAGTAGCCAGCGGCAGCCCAGCTCCTCTACATAAACCATTAGTTACAACACCAGAAACTCATGGCGAAACGGGGCTTGGCTACGCCGTCTTGCCTGCGGTAAAACAGCCGTTGATGCCTCTCGACTGGCGTGAACTATGGCAGCACGAGATCATTGATCGCCCTGGTGAAACCACCCTTCTAGTTACCGGCCCGCTGACAAACCTCGCGGTTGCGATACAGGAATTACCTGGACTACTCGATGCGCTTGGGGGTCTGGTCATGATGGGAGGAACGTTCCATCACCCTGGGAATACGACGCCGACGGCGGAATGGAATGCCTGGGTTGATCCCGACGCCGCAGCAACGGTCTATGACGCATATGTGGGGCGAGATCAGTTACCACTAGTCTGCGGCTTAAATCTCACCGAAGCCGTCGAGTTTCCCCGCAGTACGATTGAGAGGTGGCAGCAGAATCTGCCGTCGAACCCAGCCTGTGATCTGGTTGTTGATGCTTTACGTTTCTATCTTGAGTTCCATGAGCAGTGGGGATATGGCTCGATTGTTCATGTCCCAGATCTTGTGACTGCGATGGTCGCGACAGGGGCTATTTCTGTGGCTGAGGTCCCGGCTTGGGTTGGCGTTGAAACCGCTTCTGAACTAACGCGTGGTACTACTGCTGCCGATATTCGCGATCTGTGGCATAAGCCTGCAAATGCCCGAATTGCGCAATGGTCAGGCCAGATCCCCGATGTTGCGGCTGAATTTGAGCGCGCGTTACGTAGCCTGATTAGCTAGTGCCTCCTGATAGCTTGGCTCGCGCTTTTTGATAGCGCGGATTGCTAAAGCCGTTAAAGGCATCACGGCGTACTGCACCGCGACCTTGTAGAGGAAACCAAAGATTGCATAGTTAGCCCATTGAGTGAAACTGGTGATCCCGATGGCGTAGCTTGCGACTGTACAAAAGATCACGGTGTCGATCAGTTCTCCGATACCAGTTGAGCTTGCGAGCCTGGCTATCAAACCGCGTTCCCGATTCTTGCGCTTACCTAGGTACATAATCACGGAGTTGGCCGTCTGCCCACCTAGAAAGCCCAACATTCCGGCTACAACTACGATCCATACTGGGCCAAGTGCGCCTACGATGGCGGCTTGTTTCGCTTGCCCATACGCATCGTTAAAGCCTGGCAAAGCGATGATGATTCCATAAGCCAGCGCAGACATGACATTGACGATCATCCCAGTGATGATGGCAATACGGGCAGCCCGCGTGCCATAAATCTCGGTAATGACATCACCAATGATGTAAGCAAGCGGGAAGAGAAAGAAACCACCATCGGTGATGATTGGGCCAAGCACAACAGCTTTGCTCGCACCGATGCCTGACAAGATCACGACGGCAGCGAGTACTGCCAGCATCAATGAGAAATACATAGATCCCGACGTGGCATAAGCCGGTGCATCATTCGTCGTCGTGGTCACGCCGATAGATTCTACCCAAGGACTAGCTATTCGCGTAGTTCTCAAGAGCCTCATCTATGGGCCAAGATTCTCAACCCCAGCAGGGACGTTTCGTAGCCCATCCGTAGTGTCAGTAGACCGACTACGGCCAAAAAGACGATCCGCACAAACCTGTTTCCGTGTTTCAGTGCTAGCTTTGCCCCAAGATAGCCGCCAGCAAGGTTTGCGGCCATCATCGGCAATGCCACGAGCCACACGATGTGGCGCCCGCTGGCAAAGACCGCAATTGCCGCGACGTTGGTCGTGAGATTAGCGAGCTTGGCATAGGCGCTTGCTTGCAAGAAGCCATAACCCAAAATGCTGACAAGCCCGATAACGAAAAATGTACCCGCTCCTGGCCCCAGCAGCCCGTCGTAGAAACCAACGACGGCACCGATAGCTCCGGTGGCACATATCTTGCGCCAGCCAGCTAATCGATTGTGTTCTTCAATGCCTAGATCTGGACGTCTCAAGGTGTACCAGCCAACGACAAGTAGTGCTAGGAATAGCAGCGGGGTAAAAATATCGCGAGGGATCTGACGATTAAGTAACGCTCCTACACTGCTGCCAAGGTAGGCACAGCTACAAAGAGCTGCCACGCTAGCCCACTGCACGCGGATCTTTCGGAGGTAGTTAATCGTCGCAGCGCAAGTACCACCAACGCTTGACACCTTGTTCGTCCCCGAAACGGCTGCAACCGAATAATCAGCCAGCCCAAAGAACACTAACGGGAGTTGAATTAGTCCTCCGCCACCCACGATGGCATCTATCCAGCCTGCGACGAAAGCCCCTCCCACGAGGAGTGCAAGAACCCATCCGCTGACTACCACGGCGCCAAGCTTAGCTACCTGACTAAACCCCGTTAGGCCAGCCTGCGCTCGCTGGCAGGAAGATTCGTCTCACTCCATACTTTTGTTTATGCTAACCACGACAGCTACGCCCCGAGTCAGCCTGATCAAGTACGCCTGGCTCTCCATCGTGACTTCTCTTGTGGTGATTGCTTTAAAGATCGGCGCATACCTTGCTTCTCATTCGGTAGGTCTACTTTCTGACGCCGCAGAATCTCTGGTAAATCTTGCTGCTGCCATCGTGGCTTTGGTTGCTTTAAGTGTGGCCCAAAGCGACGCCGATGACGGCCATCATTTTGGCCATACCAAGGCAGAATACTTCTCGGCAGCGCTCGAAGGTTTGCTGATCTTTGTCGCTGCTGGATACATCATCTATGAGGCGATCAAACGGCTTCAGCACCCTGAGCCTCTTGCCAATGTTGGTCTTGGTTTGCTTATTTCCATCCTGGCTTCAGCGGCTAATGGCGTCGTTGCGCTGATCTTGTTGCGTGCTGGTAAAGCTCATCGGTCTGCATCACTGGTTGCTGATGGCAAGCACCTTATGGCTGATGTGTGGACTTCAGTTGGAGTCACCGCTGGCATTGGGCTGGTTCTTATCGCAAAGCTCTTAGGGATGAATTGCTGGTGGATTGATCCGATTGTTGCCATCATCGTGGGCTGCAACATCATCGTGACCGGATTCCTTCTGATGAAGCGTTCGCTGAGCGCGCTTCTTGATGCTTCGCTCGATGAGGAAGAGAA
>CAMQXE010000093.1 GCA_947038745.1 uncultured Propionibacteriaceae bacterium
CTTTCGACCAGATAATCACCCAAACCGGGGCCTGGTCGAGAGCACCCATCTAGGTTCCTCGATGTCAGGTCCAGAATGGATCTCGCATGTCAGCCTTTTGGCTTTCGTTAGGCCTTATTTTTCTTGCCGAGCTTGGTGATAAGAGCCAGCTACTCGCATTGACGTTCGCTACCCGTTACAAAGCCCGCTACGTCATCTTGGGGATCTTTGGCGCGACATTACTGGTCCATCTTGCATCGGTAGCTATCGGTTGTCTTATCGGTACCGCGTTTGAGTCCTATCAATCTGGCATAGCTATTGCTGCTGGCTTGCTCTTTCTTGGGTTTGCGTTGTGGACGCTTCGCGGCGACAAGCTAAGCGAAGCAGAAGCGGAAAAGGCGATCACCGCCAGAGGGGCAGCAATCTTCGCTGTGGGAGTAGCGTTCTTCCTGGCTGAGCTTGGTGATAAAACTATGTTGGCTACCATCACCCTTGCCATGAAAAATCAGTGGATCGGAGTCTGGATTGGCTCCACCGTGGGCATGGTGGCAGCCGACGCGCTTGCCATTCTCTTGGGGACATTACTGGGCAAACATCTACCGGAGCGAGTCGTCAAAATAGGGGCTGCAATCTTGTTCGCTATTTTCGGCACACTATTGATCCTCGAAGGATCAGGAGTTTTGGGCTAAGAGAGTTCGGTGCTAGTCCACGCTGAGCGCTGGCTGGGACGTCTGGAGTTGCGCACCGCGATGATCGCATGCTGGAGTCGACGCTCGGCAAGCTGATAATGCCCGCTAGATCGACGGGCACGCAAGGCGGTCATGATCTTGTCCACGATGACACCGATGACAAGCCCGACGGCGATACCGACGATGACCCCAAGTAGCGGGCGACGACCAAAAACAGAGCCGGATGCGATCCCGATAGCGAAGGCAAAGTGGGCCCACACCATCGTCGAGATGATGTCGGCGACGATAAATCGGCGCCAAGGGAAACGTAGCGAGCCGGCTCCTATCATGGCTAATACCCGCCAGCCAGGAATGAACCGTGCGGTGATGAGTAGTTCCGCGCCGCGCCGTTCCACCATCTTCTTGGCTTTCCAGACCCGGATACGCCCTTTATCGCTGCGGAAGAAACGCTCCAAGCGGAATAATCGACCGATCCAGTAAGCGGTGTTGTCTCCCATTAGCGCGCCAAGAACCGCACACGGCAAGAGGAAATACCATTGCACGTTGCCGTGCCCGAAACACAACGCCGCCATCGCGATGATGATGGACTCACTGGGTAGCGGTGGGAAGAACCCATCTAGCCAGCACAACATCGTCGTAGCCAGATAGGTCCACCATTCGCCAGCATGACGAAGAAGAACCTCCTGAATCTGGTCAAAATGCGACATGATGTTTCCCATCATGGCAGCGTCAAAATCTCCGCACCATCAGCGGTGACAACGATCGTGTGCTCAAACTGGGCCACGCGCGACTTATCAGCGGTTACCACTGTCCAGCCGTCATCCCAGACATTGGAATCTTGGCTCCCCAAGCACAGCATTGGCTCAACAGTGAACGTCATGCCAGTCTCGATGACGTCATCAAAGCGCGGATCATCGGTGTGGGGAATGATGAGCCCAGAGTGGAACGCGGTATGGACACCATGCCCGGTGTAATCTCGAACCACGCCGTACCCAAAACGCTTGGCATACATCTCAATGACGCGACCGATGGCATTGACCTGACGGCCAGGCATAATGGCGCGAATACCGCGCAACATGGCTTCTTCAGTGCGTTCGGTCAGCAGCCGTGATGGTTCATCGACGTCACCACAAAAGAAGGTGCCGCAGTTATCGCCGTGGACGCCATTGATATAGGCAGTGACATCGATCTTGACTAGATCGCCATCTTCTAGCGGACGCATATCAGGAATACCGTGACAGATCACCTCATTGACGCTGGTGCAGGCCGACTTTGGGAAGCCTCGGTAACCCAGCGTCGAGGGATAGGCGCCGTTATCGCACATGAACTCATGGGCAACGCGGTCAAGCTCGTCGGTTGTTACTCCTGGAGCGATAGCGTCGGCTGCTGCAAATTTGGCTCCGGCTGCGATCTTTGCAGCGATCCGCATCTTCTCGATGGTTTCAGCAGTCTGAATGGCTGGCCCATTGTATGGAGTTGGGGCTTTACGGCCAACGTACTCAGGACGAACAATGGCTGCGGGTACTGCACGCACGGGGGACTGGGGAAACGCTCGAATCTCACTCACAAGGCCAGTCTAGACGGCACAATGTTACTCAGCCCAGGAAGCGCAACAGATAACGAAGTAGATAAGGGGAAGATTACGCATGGATCTGGAGAAGAAGTACTACTGGAGCCTGACCCGGCACTGCGTTGTTGGCGAAGGTGAGGAGAAAGCCGAAAATCGGCTTGGTCCTTACGCTAGTGAGAAGGAAGCTGCTGCTGCGCTTCAGCGGGTACATGAGCGCAATGAAAAGTGGGATACGGACCCGGCTTTCACTGACCCTGAAGAAGATGATGATGACCTTTATCGTTTCGACGGTAGCCCGAAACGAGACCCTGAAACCGATAAATAAGCAGGATCGTTATTGCGGGTAGTAACCCGGCTGAAACATGAAACTGGCACAGTAGTGTCATGAATCGTCAGACTGAGTACGTCATCCGGGCTATGGAAGAGCGCGACGTTCGCTACGTTCGGCTCTGGTTCACCGATGTTTTGGGCTTTCTTAAGACGGTAGCCATCGCACCTGCTGAGTTGGAAGCAGCCTTCGCTGAAGGCGTAGGCTTTGACGGCTCTGCGATTGAGGGATTCGCGCGCGTCGTTGAGTCTGACATGGTGGCGCACCCCGATCCTTCGACATTCCAGTTGTTGCCGTGGCGTCGTGACGATGAGACCACTGCGCGGATGTTTTGCGACATTACATTGCCCGACGGTTCTGCGTCGCTGTCTGATCCGCGTCAGGTATTAAAGCGGACTCTTGCCAAGGCTAGTGCTATGGGATTCACCTTCTATACCCACCCCGAGATCGAGTTTTTCCTGCTGGAAAAGAACTTTGAGCCAGGGCGTCCGCCGACTCCAATAGACCAGGGCGGCTATTTTGACCATACTTTCCCTGAGGCTGGTTCAGGTTTCCGCCGCCGGGCAATTAGCGCGCTCGAAGCAATGGGTATTTCGGTGGAGTTCAGCCACCATGAAGGTGCACCGGGCCAGCATGAGATTGATCTGCGCTATGCCGACGCTTTAACTACGGCAGATAACATCATGACGTTCCGGATGGCGGTAAAAGAGGTAGCACTGCGTGAAGGTATTTACGCCAGCTTCATGCCCAAGCCGTTCACGGAGTATCCAGGCTCGGCTATGCACACGCATATGTCGCTTTTTGAAGGGGAGCGCAACGCCTTCTTCGACGCCAGCGATGAGTACCGGCTCTCCACGGTGGGTAAGCAATTTATCGCTGGTATTTTGACTCATGCTCGCGAGATTAATGCTGTCACAAATCAATGGGTCAATAGCTATAAGCGGTTAGCTGGTGGTGGCGAAGCGCCTGCCCATGTGTGCTGGGGGCGTCATGCGCGGTCGGCCTTGGTGCGCGTACCGATGGCAAATCCGAATAAGGATTCGTCGGCGCGTATTGAGTTGCGGTCTATTGATTCGGCAGCGAACCCGTATCTGGCCTATGCCATGGCTTTGGCGGCCGGGCTAAAGGGTATTGAAGAGGGGTATGAGCTAGGTGCCCCTTGCGACAGTGACGTCACGGCGCTTAGTGATCGTGAACGTCGGGCCCTCGGTATTGACAAACTCCCGACGAACTTGGGTGAAGCTGTTGCGGTGATGGAGACGTCAGAACTTGTCGCTGAAACCTTGGGTGAGCCAGTATTCGATTACTTCTTGCGTAATAAGCGAGCAGAGTTTGAGGCGTATCGACGGCAAGTTACTCAGCTTGAGCTAGAGAAGCTACTGCCGGCGCTATAGCGGTTTAGCGGGGGCCGGGGAACCACGCGATACTGCTTATGCCAAGTCGATTATGGAGATCCCAGTCAATGGTTTGCCTTGGGATGATATCGGTTTTTGTATTAAAGTCATGGACTAATATCTGGATATTCCTTTTTGGGCCTTGGATTGCCACAGCAAGAATGCCATTCTTGAACGAAGCACTTTCAATATAGACTCCGGATTTCCCTACCCCGGTGAGCTGCATTTCGGTGCGCATTTCGGTGCCGTCAAGTGTACTTGAAAGAACTAATCCGGTGCTAGTGATCCACCATAGGCGAGAATTGTATATCTCAGTGGCGTAGGTATATAGATTACCATCATCAAGATCAATATGTGACGATTCAAAAATAATATCAGGGAGACGCTGCCCTGTGGTGGTAATTCTCACTAGTGCTAGCTGTTTTGGTTGGTCATTTTGTCGCACTAGCGTCGGCAGATAAAGTACATCGTTGTGGCAAACTGTAGGGCGCGTGGTGAGGTCGAAGGCAGAGCCTGGATTGATGGCGACCTGACCTCCTGTTGCTTCATCCCAGATGTACTGTATTGGATTGTCGCCAGCGGCTGCTGTAGCTGGTGCATTATTCGTGGTAAGCACATCGACAATGGCGTAGGCAGTCTCATCGCAGATAGTAACCGTTCCAATGTATGCGGGAATGATTGCTCTTTTTTTGTTTGTTTCCTGCATGGAGTATTCGTAACCAGTGGCTCCTCTGTGTCCGCTATTGAACCAAAAGATATTCCTACTTGTGGATTGTGCTGCAGGGCCACCATATAGCTCATCTCGTGCTAGTGATTTCCTGGCGACCCCGGCTTTTGTTATCTCAATGATCTCATTCTCTTCAGTCCATGAAATTAGGTCTGCTGTAACAAGGGTCTCCGCATGAAGCTGCCCGTCTGTAGCATTTTTATTGATAACAGTTCCATGGGTATCAATAAAAAGTGTTTCACCAAATCTAGCGGGGCCAAAAGGGTGATGGTCAGATGTTGGTGAAATGCGAACAACTGCAACGGGCTGTGTAGGTAAGGCTGTGAGTTCCGGTAAAGACCGAAGATGGTAGCTCCCTGATGCGGCGCATAGGCTAAGCAAGCCAGATAGTACAAGAACCCGGCGAAGTCTGCGATGCTGTCGTTGTGGATTCTTTGCCGCGGGTGCATGTGTTTCCACTGCCTTCTTGGCAGAAGATACTGGGCCAACCTGTGATGCCGGCATGAGGGGCTCCGTACGTAATGTTAGTTATTACGATTATCTAATTAGCATAGGCGGGCATGTCAAGGAAATACTCATACTTCTTCTGTCCTTGGCTTAACACTAGGTGAGCAGCGGGAACATCGTCGAAAGATCGCAATGCGCTCCGCTGGCAGTGACTGCCCCTTGCGCTACGGCGTCATGGAATTGCAATCGGCCAGTAGCTAGCCGAATAAACGTCTGCGGCGATGTTTCGACGACAGACGGCGGCGTTCCGCGAGTATGGGTAGGGCCAGTTCCGTCGCTGATCTGAACTGCTGCATACGGAGGCACTCGGACTTCAATGGCTTGGCCGGGATAACGCTGAGCCAAGATCTCAGCGCAGGTGCGGCTCGTCTCAGCCAATGCTGTGCGCGGCAAGGGTAAGGCGGAGCCGTCATGTAGCCCCTGATTGAGGCTATCGGCTAGTGCGGTTAATTCCATCAATCTGAGTCGTATGAGATCGAGTAGCCGCAACGCAACCCCATCGACGTCAATGATGCTAGGAAGCTCCGACTGCTCCAATAAGGGAAAGATCACCGCCAGCGCCTCGCCACACAACGTGGCAGCGCTTTCTGACGTCAGCGCCTCGCAATGATCAA
>CAMQXE010000094.1 GCA_947038745.1 uncultured Propionibacteriaceae bacterium
TAGCCAAGAGATTGGCTTCAATATCTTTAGACTTTCCTGGATGATTACTCCAGAATGAGATCTCGGTTGCGGGGGTCACATGTGACCAATCGATGTCTGGGACAGGGCTAGAATTGCCTTTGCTAGTGCTAGGGCCGCCACAGGCACTCAGCGTCAAGGCTGCGGCTGATAGCCCAGTGATGGCGAGGAATGTCCGTCGATTTACGGGCGAAGTTGGCATGATGGGGTGCACCTTTCATTGCTTAGTTTGCGACAGAGCCTTGGGTGAGGCCAGCGACGATATAGCGCTGGAGGAAAGTGAACAAGATCAAGACTGGCACGATGACGATGACGGTTCCAGCCATCATGACGCCATAGCTGGAAGCGTCCTTTTCGGTAGATTGCAGCAGCGTTAGACCAACTGGCAAGGTCATCCGCTCGGGGTTATCGACGATGATGAGCGGCCAGATGTAGTCGTTCCATTCATTGACGATAGTGATGAGAGCAACGGTGGCAATACTGGGAATTGAGACAGGGACCGCAATATGCCAAAGCCGGCGCCAATGCCGGGCGCCATCGATTTCAGCGGCCTCAAACATTGATCGCGGCAGGGTGAGGAACTGCTGGCGTAGCAAGAAAGTGCCGAAGGCAGTACCTAGCCCGGGCAAGATGATGCCCCAGAACGTATTGACCCCGCCCATTGAGGCAATGAGTGTGTAATTGGGCAAGATCGCAACTTGAGCTGGAACCATGAGTGCGACCAGGATCAAGATGAAGATCAGGTTCTTGCCGGGGAACTTACAAAAGACGAGTGCATAAGCCGATGTGATGGCCAGGAATACTTTGCAACTTGCCCCAACCAACGTGACGATGAGTGAGTTACGGAAGAACGTGAGAAACGGTACTTCGTGGAAGGCCCGTTCATAGTTATCCCACGTTGGATGATGGGCCAGTAGTGTCGGGTTTTGGGTAATGATTTCATTGACGGGTTTGAGCGATGAACAGACCATCCACAGCAGCGGCAAGGCAATGATTATGGTGCCCAGAACTAATGGAAGGTAACCAGCCAGGAGCGAGCGGGTTCGGTGCGTGGTGGCGTTCATGCGTAGTGGACCTTCCGTTGGGTCCAGCGGATCTGCACGATCGTGAGAATGAGTAAGAGCAGGAACAAGATCACTGAGATTGCTGCGGAATATCCTGCGCGGTTGTAGGAACCGAAGGCTTGCAAATATGACTCGTAGATCAGGGTGCGGGTTCCGTCGGAGGAAGGAGCCATGATCTTAATTAAGTCAAAGGCTTGTAGCGAGGACAAGATCGTCGTAATAAGTAAGAAGAAAGTAGTCGGCGATAACAACGGCATTGTGACATGCCAGAACGTCTGCCAACGACTAGCCCCATCTATCGCTGCGGCTTCCTGGATATCGCGTGGAATGCTTTGTAAACCAGCAAGATAGACCACAGCGCAGTAGCCCAGGTTCTTCCAGATATAGACGATGATGACCATAGCGAGGGAGAGCTTGGGGTCTTGGAACCAGCGAGGGCTAGCACCGCCAGCCATACGGATCAGGTAGCCCAGGATGCCAAACATGGGATCAAAGATGAACAGCCAAACCAATCCCACACCGACGCCCGAGAGAATGTAGGGAGCAAAGATTGAGGCTCGCGCAAAGGTTCTACCGATGACTTTCTGATTGAGCGCGAGAGCGAGCAGCAGGCCGATAAGCATTGATCCAATAACCGTGCAGACGGAAAAGACTGCTGTATTAGTTAAGACGAGTTTGGCATCTGGAGAGGTGAAGAACTCGACGTAGTTGGCTAGGCCAATCGGATCTGCTTGTGCTGAGCCTAGGGTCCAATGCAACGTGGAGAAATAGATGTTCTGGAACAAGGGGCGGTAGACAAACATCGCTATCAGCGCCAGATTTGGTAAGACGAAGGCGAGAAAGATCGCATACTCGCGCAGTTGGCGTTGCCGCCGCGAAGGGGCGCGCGTCAAAGACGGAAGTCGAGTCACAGCGGTCCTTGCACTAGAGGTACCTCATCGTTAGATCAGGTCAGCGTGGAACATGGTGGTAGCTGTCACACTATCGGACAAGGAAACCCGGTTGCAGATAGGTCGGGGCAATTGGGCTTCCGGCGAGTCAGCAGCTCTCTCAACATTGACCCGTTAGTCTTGATTGACCCTAAGGAGGATGTTGTGAAGATCGATTCACAGAAGTCGACAGGTATCGCTGTAACCAACACGGTTTCTTGTCTTGCAGTGGTGTTTCTCCACTGCTGCGCAGCCTTCTGGGTATTCCAGCCAACTAAGCGCTATGACGTTAATCTCATGGTTCAGGTATTGGCTCGGTTCGGTGTTCCGTGCTTCCTTATGATCACGGGCGCCACGCTGTTTGAGTTTCTGGCTAAATATGACGTAGCGACGTACACGCGCAAGCGCATCACCCGGATCGTCATTCCGTTTTTGCTCTGGAGCGAGATATTTATCTTGTGGCACCTTGCTACCGGCGCTAGCCATTATAAAAGCGTGCTACGTACTTTTGTTGCCCCGCTTCTAACAAATGGAGCCAATGGCGTGTATTGGTACTTTTATGCCGTATTTAGTATGTATCTTTTTATTCCGCTATTGAGCGCTGCATTGATACATATGTCACAGCAGCAGCGGGTGCGCTGGGTCGCCTTTATCGGCATAGTTTTCTATGTAATGAATCGGCTGATCCCATTTATTCGTCAGCGCGGCATTCCTTTGACTGATGCGCTGACTCCTGCCTTCGGCTTGGGGTATTTCGACTTCTGCTGCCTTGGCTACATCCTCGTAGCTATAGATATTCCAAAACTTTGGCGCCGGGTTCTTTATGTGGCTGGTTGTGTTATGGCTGTAGCGATGTTCTGCTGGACTCATCACGAGAACTATGCTGCTGGTAGTAACGTCGATACGTTCTTCCAATACGATTCGCTTCCTGGCGCAGTCATGGCTGCTTCAGTCTTCGTGTTCTTCTTGTACTTCCCCTATAAGATCCTTGGTGAGAAGTTCACCTCAGCTATTCGGGCGATGTCAGGTTTGTCGTATGGGGTCTACCTTAGCCACATCTTGATCTTGTTCTATGTGGATCTTGCAGTTGTTCGATTTGGCGCTGATCCGGCAAGTGCCAAATTACTGGCATTGCGGGCATTTGTTACTTACGGCATTGCAGTAGCTCTGGTCTGGGTGCTAAAGCGCATTCCTAAAATTGGGGATTTGCTGGTTCCTTAGCAGTTCAGCGATGATGCAGGATCGGCAAAGCGTCGGCAACTGTGGCAGCCAAGAAAATGGAATCGGCCATAGCGCGATCCTTGCCTAGGGCTTCCAGTAATGGCCAGGCAGGAAGCGTCGTAGTCCATTGTTCATGCCCGACCAAGATTACCGGTGTGATGCTTGCCGGATCGGTAGCGTAGTAGTTCGCAGTCGTTGCCTGGAATAGTTCTTGCACCGTACCTGCCGCACCAGGTAAGAAAATGATGCCTCCACGACACCGGGCTAGCAATGTATCTTCTCGGATTGCATTGGAGAAGTACTTCGCAATGTGAGTGGCAAAGACGTTGGGCGGTTCATGTCCGTAGAACCAGGTGGGGATACCCAACGACGGTTGCGGTTTCGAGACGCTGGCAAGCACCTCAAAAGCGACCTTTGCCCAGGCGTCAATACTTGGCCGGAAGCTAGGCACTGTAGCAAGCATGGCTAGTGCCTGATCTAGAGCTTCTGGCGTGGCATTTGCAAAACATGCGCCAAGATTTGCCGCCTCCATCGCGCCGGGCCCACCTCCAGAGCAAACCATGTACCCGGCCTGGGCTAGATCGCGGGCTAACTGCGCGGTGGCAGCGTAATCGTCACTGCCTCGCTGCAACGCATGTCCGCCCATAATTCCGACAACTTTGCCTGGATCGGCAAGAAGCGCTAACTCATCGAGCGCATCAGACATTGCATGGTCATGGAGGGCAGCGGCAAGAGTGTGATTGAGGCTGGCCGGCCGCCCAGCAGTAAGCGTCCACGCATAAGTCTGCCCATCAAGGCTGTGCTCATAGGGGGTCTTATCGTAAAGATCGCGTGGACTATATAGCTGTGCCCGGTAGGGGTCCATAGGAGCTTCGAGAAGAGCGGGGAAGATCAAAGCACCATTGCTGCTCAGCGTAGAAGCGGCCGATGGATCGAGCTTGCAGCCAAGAAATACTGCACCATGCACGTCTACATCGTCGAATGTGATGTCGCGGCAATCAACTGACTGAACCCAGATATTGCGTAGACCATGAGTAGTCTTAAGGGCATTTTCTAGGTCGAATCTGCTCTGAATTTCTGGACGAGGCTGTTTGCGCATAGGTCTAGCCTGCCATCTCATGGCACGATGGGACAGTGCGACAGGTGAATGTTTTAGGATCGACTGGCTCAATCGGGACCCAGACACTCGACCTTATCCGTGACAGACCCGATGATTTTGCCGTGGCAGCGCTTGCTGCTGGCGGGTCACAGACCGAGCTGTTGATCGAGCAATGCCAAGAGTTTTGCCCCACGCTGGTTGCCGTCGATGATCTGGATGCAGCCAAAGTGATCCAGGAAGCGCTACCAGAGCTGACCGTCGTCTCTGGGCAGGACGGTATTTTGCAGGCCGCCGTAGCTCCCTGCGATGTTGTCATCAACGGAATCACTGGTGCGATTGGGCTACGAGCTACGCTAGCTACGCTTAATGCTGGGTTGCAGCTAGGACTGGCAAATAAAGAGTCACTCGTGATCGGTGGAAAGCTGGTGATGGACGCGGCAAAGCCTGGCCAAATCATTGCCGTTGATTCAGAACATTCTGCATTCGCACAAGCATTGCGTGCTGGTCGCGCTGATGAAGTCAAGCGGCTGATCCTGACCGCATCCGGTGGGCCTTTCCGCGGGCGTAACCGTGACGATCTGACCGAGGTAACTGTCGAACAAGCGCTGGCTCATCCCACCTGGGCGATGGGCCGGGTTATCACCATCAACTCATCAACGCTAGTCAATAAAGGTCTTGAACTGATCGAAGCTGCGCTGCTTTACGACATTGATTACGACGCGATCCAGGTCGTGGTACATCCGCAGTCAGCAGTGCATTCGGCTGTGGAGTTCGTCGATGGCTCGACGATGGCACAATGCTCACCACCAGATATGAAGCTGCCCATTTCTCTGGCGCTGGATCAACCGCGACGGATACCTGGCGCCGCAGCCGGTTTTGACTGGCGCCAAGCCCAGACCTGGACTTTTGAGCCGTTAGACGATGAGACATTCCCAGCCGTTGAGCTAGCTCGGATCGCAGGTAAAGCTGGTGGTACTGCGCCGGCAGTATTTAACGCAGCAAATGAGGTTCTCGTCGATGCATTCTGTGATGGCGAGATTGGTTTCTTGGCAATCGTCGATCTCATCGGACATGTGTTAGAAGAACACCTACGTACTACCTACCTGCCTGCTACAGGGCTGACTCTTGATGATGTGCTGGCCGCAGATAGTTGGGCTAGGCAGCGTGCTGCCGCTTTGGTGACATCAGCATGACAACGGTGGTGAGCGTTCTTGGCGCACTGACGTTCTTCCTCCTCATCATCGTCTCGGTGATGTTGCATGAGTTTGGGCACTTCTTGCCTGGAAAACTATTCGGAGTCAAGATCACCGAGTTCTTCTGTGGTTTTGGGAAAACCTTGTGGTCTTTCAAGCGTGGAGAGACTGAATACGGCATTAAGCTCTTGCCCCTAGGCGGTTATGTTCGGCTCATCGGAATGTTCCCGCCGTCTGCTGATGGCAGG
>CAMQXE010000095.1 GCA_947038745.1 uncultured Propionibacteriaceae bacterium
TCACACTGTGCTACCGCAGCAGCTATAGCAGCTTCCCTAGCGGCAGTAACTTCTTCTTGCTTCAGCGTCCGATCTATGGCCCGGAAGCGCAGCGCAAAAGCCAAAGACTTCTTACCTTCGCCAATCTGCTCACCGCGATAAACGTCAAAAAGCTGAGCGTGCTCAAGCAGATCACCTCCGCCGCTACGTAATGCCTCCAGGACCGCACCGGCTGTCACCTGCTCAGCCACGACAAGCGCCACGTCTTCTTTAGTTACCGGAAATGGTGATAGCTCTCCGATAGCGACCGGGCCGGAAGATAACGTGGATAACGCGTCAAGGTCCATTTCCAATGCCGCAACACGAGAAGCCAGCCCTGCCTGCCCAGCGTAGCTTGATGGGTGTAACTCACCGGCAAACCCAACAACCGTATTGCCAATAATAAGTTCGGCACACCGGCCAGGATGGAATGGAGCCACTACTGCAGCGCGACGTTCCAATTGGTGCCCATAGACCCTTGCAACTGCCTCAGCAGTAGCAAAAGCCGCACGCCATTGATCTGAACCGGTCCCGGACCAGAGGGCGGCTAGATGACGGGCCTGGAATGGTAGTGAAGCATCCAACTCACTGAGCTCTGCGCTACTAGGGCGCTTACCTGTGCCAAGAATCGGAGCTACAGCAGTAGCTGAATCTTTCGTCTGCCAAGCAACCCGACCTATCTCAAAAAGTGCAACCGAGTCCGTAGAGCGCGAGGCGTTACGCATAGCAGCATCAATCAAACCAGGGATAAGCGTTGAGCGGAAAAATGGCTTCTCAGCAGTGAGTGGATTCGCCAGACGAACTGGAGCCGAGCGCGGATCTGTCTCCCCCAATGACCAAGAAGATAATTCATCGGTAAAGGGCATCGTCAGCACCTCGACTAGCCCCAGAGCCGCTAGCGCAGCAGCTACCTGTCGTCTAGTTTGCTGCTCATAGGTCAGCCCACCGGTAGTAGCTATCCGAGGAAGTACCGACGGAATATCGTCGATACCGGTTTTACGAGCAACTTCTTCCACGTAGTCTTGCGCCGAAGCCAGATCCGGACGCCAGCTTGGTGCCAGCAATGAGAGTGTCTCCCCCATCGCCGTAACATGCACGCCGGCACCGGATAAAGCATCAATTACCTGCTCACGCGACAAATCCCGACCCAAAATCTGGGCAGGCAGCTGCGATGACATCGAGGTGGGATGTACAACCGGCAGCGAACCGATCTTGGTGTAATCGGCTGCTAATGTCGCGCCACCAAATTGCTGCAGTAGATGCGCAGCCAATGTCGCAGCAGCGAACGGCGCAGCCGGATCTGTTGCCCGCTCAAAGCGTTTAGAGGCTTCGCTGATGAGGTTATGCCGACGGGCTGCACGAGCAACTATTACCGGGCTAAAACAGGCAGCTTCAAGCACGATAGCCTGCGTAGAGTTATCGACTTCGGTATCCATTCCACCCATGACACCGGCAAGCCCAATAACGCGCTGTGTGTCAGCAATTACTAGATCCTCAGGATCGAGTAGACGCTCTACCCCATCAAGGGTCGTCAGCTTCTCTCCAGCGCGGGCCTCGCGCACAATGATCTGGCCGTTGAGCTTGGCGGAGTCGTACGCATGTAAAGGCTGCCCTGTAGCCAACATGACGTAGTTCGTAATATCAACTGCCAGATTCACCGATCGCATTCCTGCAAGTTGCAGACGTCGCTGTAACCATCGTGGAGTTTGTGCCTGCGGATTAAGCCCTGTCACTGTCAAAGCAGTAAAGACCTGGCAATGCGGTGTTTCTACAGCAACGGGGAATCCTGCATCGGATATCTCAGTTGGGCTTAGCTCAAGCGGATCGGTAAAACGGTAGCCCAGCCCTTGCGCTACTTCGCGGGCGATGCCTCGAAGCGAAAGGCAATACCCCTGATCTGGAGTTAGCTCTACCACGAAAACGGTATCGCGCAGATGCACGATAGAGGCAGCGTCTTCACCGGGAATCAACGTATGACCATCAACGACCTCGGGAAGCACGATGATGCCGGAATGATCCGTGCCCATGTTCAATTCGTCCACAGCACATAACATGCCTTCAGAAACGTGCCCGTACGTTTTACGCGCGGCGATAGCAAAATCCCCAGGAAGTACTGCTCCTGGTAGTGCTGCCACTACATAATCTCCTTCGGCAAAATTACCAGCACCGCAGATGATTCCACGCGATCCACGATCTACGCCTTCTTCATCTTTTCCGTTGTGCTCGCCTACATTGACCTGGCACCAACGAATAACTTTGCCATTTTTTTGGGGCTCTTCAACGAACTCCAATACCTTGCCAATAACAACCGGGCCAGAGATATCTGAGCCGACCTGCTCTATCGCCTCTACCTCTAATCCAGCTTTGGTCAAGGCCTGGGAAATCGTATTCGGATCAATGTCATCAGGTAATGTCACTAATTCACGAAGCCAGCTCAGCGGAATCCTCATCGCGCTCCTCCGATCAGCGCACGGGAGAACCGCACGTCACCTTCAATAACATCACGGATATCAGCGACGTTATTACGTAGCATGAGCGTGCGCTCAAGCCCCATTCCAAAAGCAAAACCGGAATATACCGTGGGGTCAATGCCACAGTTTTCCAAGACCTTGGGATTGACGATGCCACAGCCACCCCATTCGATCCACCCGGTGGATTTACATGTCCGGCATGGGTTCTGGGGGTTGCCCACCGATTCCCCATGACAGACGTAGCAGGCAAGATCCATCTCCGCAGATGGCTCTGTGAAAGGGAAATAATGTGGGCGTAGACGTGTTTTTTGCTCAGCTCCGAACATATAACGAGCGAACGCGTCTAGGGTGCCACGCAAATGCGCAAAAGTAATACCTTTATCGATGACCAGACCTTCAAGCTGGGTGAATACCGGAAGATGGGTAGCATCAATTTCATCCGAACGATAGACGCGCCCTGGACACACCATCGCAATCGGCGGCTCTTGGGTGAGCATGGTACGAATCTGGATGTTCGACGTCTCCGTGCGCATTAGTTTATGCTGCTCAACCGGCTCCGCGAAGAGGGTATCTCTGGTTGATCTGGTGGGGTGATCTGACCCCATATTCAGAGCATCGAAGATCATCCATTCAGCTTCAATCTCTGGACCATCAGCAACCTGGTAACCCATGCCAATGAAGAAATCAGCAACCGTATCCATCAAGGCAGATAGCGGATGGCGAGCGCCCTCAGCGATATCGACCGGCTCAGTTACATCGATAGCCTCAGCCACCAATGTACGCGCCAATTCTTCCGCTGCTACATGCTCTTCGCGCTCAGCAAATGCTGTTTGGATGGCAGCTCTAGCCTGCCCAAAACGCTGTCCAGCATCCTTGCGCGCTTGTGGCGGCAAGGCACCGATTTCACGATTTGCCAGTGCAAGTGGTGATTTATCCCCCAGGTGAGCCAGACGCGCAGCTTTGAGTTCCGCAACCGTAGTCGCAGCCAAAAAGGCTTGCTGCGCTTCAGCCACAGCGGCATTTAGCGAGTCTGCTGACAAAGCGGCAACCTCGACAGGATCATAGTTATCGTTCGGCCCAGACATGGGCTCCCTTCCAATCAACGTTCTAGATAAGTCTAGTAAGCCAAGCTCGGGCTCGAGTTCACAATGATCGTTATCCGATCATGCCCACATCAGTTTTGCTGCGCAGAGGCCGTTGCGTAAAGACATACTGCAGCAGCTGTTGCAAGATTCAGAGATTCCGCTTGCCCCCACATTGGAACTCCCACAACATCATCAGCCATAGCCTTATATTCTGCAGGCAGACCCCATGCTTCATTTCCCATCAGCCAGGCTGTTGGAATGCTGAGATCAACCTCGGTAAGCAGCTGCCCGCCCCCATCTGCAGCGCGGATCCGCAAGCCTTGCATGCGACAGTAATCAATTGCTTCAGCAAGATCTACACCAGTCACGATCGGTAGATGGAATATAGAACCGACGCTGGCACGTACAAGCTTGGGGTTTCCAAGCTCCACAGAATCGCTCGTCAAAATCACTGCATCAGCGCCGAACGCATCAGCGCAACGAATGACTGTTCCAGCATTACCGGGATCACGTACCTGAGCACAAATCACCACTAGTTTGGGGCTATTAGCAAGAGCCAGCGGCAATGTCGTATCCACAGCTTCGCAGATAGCGATAAGCCCTTGCGGAGTCATCGTGTCAGAAAGCGAAGCCACATCTTTATCGGACGCTGCTAATACATCAACGCCACTAAGACGTGCTTCATCTATCAGATCCGCCTGTGCATCAATCGCAGAATCTGCAACGATCAATGCTAAAGCGCTGGGCTGGGTTCTACCAGCAGCCAGACGAATAGCTTCACGAACTGCTTGTCTACCTTCTGCAAGGAATAGACCATCAGCAAGACGGAACTTACGAGATGATAAACGGCGAGCCGACCGGATCTCTCCGGTGGTAGCACGCGGAAATCCGGTCGGCTCGACCATAGTGACAGTCCTTCTCAGAACTAGGCAGCCTTAGGCTGGTTGTCCTTAGCAATGGCAACCAGCTTGGAGAATGCCTTGGGATCGGTTACAGCAAGTTCAGCCATCATCTTGCGATCAACCTCAATGCCAGCATGCTTAAGGCCATTGATGAAACGGTTGTAGGTCATACCCTCAGCGCGGCATGCTGCATTGATGCGCTGAATCCACAGCGAACGGAAATCGCGCTTCTTAACGCGACGATCGCGGTAGGCATAACGCAGCGAGTGACGAACCTGCTCTTTAGCCTTACGGTACAGACGTGAACGCTGTCCGCGGTAGCCGGAAGCGAGCTCCAGAACAACGCGACGCTTCTTCTGGGCATTCACAGAACGCTTAACGCGTGCCATGGTCTTTCTCCTTTATGTCGAGTTTCTGGGGTTACTTCCCGATGAGCTTCTTCGCGGTACGAAGATCGGCCGGAGCCATCTCCTGCGTACCGGTCACGCGACGGAGGCGAGCCGACGTCTTGTGCTCGTTCAGGTGGCTCTTGCCAGCCTTACGGTGGACGAGCTTGCCTGAACCGGTCACCTTAAACCGCTTCTTGGCGCCCGAATGAGTCTTCATCTTCGGCATGGTGCCACTCCTTGTATTAGTCGTTCATCCAGAGGATGAGTGCCTACAGCTCGATATCGGGATCGATATTGTCGGCAGGGCCCTTCTTCTTTTTCTTCTCCGTCTTAGCTGCCTGCTTGGCCTTAGCCTGTTCACGCAGTTCAAGTTGGAGGGCACGCTCGGCATCAGCATCTGCCTGACGCTCCGCTGCCTTACGATCACGCTCGGCAGCAACATCGGCTTTAGCCTCAGTCTTGCGCTTTACCGGAGCGAGAACCATGTTGATATCGCGACCATCTTGACGTGGAGCTGCTTCAACGGTTCCGAACTCAGCAGCATCAGCTGCAAGCCTAGATGCCAGCTTGAGACCTAGATCGGGACGCGACTGCTCACGGCCCTTCAGCATGACAGTGACCTTGACCTTGTCACCTTCCTTGAGGAAACGCGTGACGTGACCAATCTTGGTCTCGTAGTCGTGAGAGTCGATCTTGAGCTTGAACTTCATCACCTTGATGAGAGTGTTGGTCTGGTTCCGACGAGCATCACGCGCCTTTTGCGCTGCCTCGTACTTGAACTTGCCAAAGTCCATGAGCTTGCAGACCGGCGGACGAGCCTGCGGAGCAACCTCGACGAGATCCAGCTCAGC
>CAMQXE010000096.1 GCA_947038745.1 uncultured Propionibacteriaceae bacterium
GTTATGGATCAGCTCACTGCCATGCCCGCAAAGATCACCCAGGTGCTTGACGGTATCGAACCGATCAAGCAGTTGGCTCGTGATTATGCAGATACTAAGCCGTCGGTGCTATTCCTTGGACGCCACGTCGGTTACCCGGTGGCAATGGAGGGTGCGCTCAAGCTCAAGGAACTGGCCTATATCCATGCCGAGGGTTTCCCCGCAGGTGAGTTGAAGCATGGCCCGATTGCTCTTATTGAGGAGGGGCTTCCGGTATTTGTCATTGTCCCGCCGAAGGGCCGCGACCAGCTACATGACAAGGTTATTTCCAATATCCAGGAAGTGCGCGCTCGCGGAGCACATACCAGCGTCTTATGCGAGGAAGGCGACGTGGATGTCGAGCCTTACGCCGATGTGATCTTCCGGTTGCCCAGAGTATCGACCTTGCTCCAGCCATTGCTGTCGGTTATTCCCTTGCAGCTTTTTGCCTGTGAACTGGCTACGGCTAAGGGCTATGACGTCGATCAACCACGTAACCTCGCCAAGTCAGTTACGGTCGAGTAATGCTACGGGCATACCAGGCTGAGGTGATTCGGAAGGCAGAACATGCCACCGGGTTACTGGAGTCTGGTGTGCTCATGCAACGTGCTGCTGCCGCCGTAGCGAACCAGGCGCTCAGATTGCTTCGAGGCCATACCGGCGGCTGCTATGGGCGTCGGGTGCTGCTACTCGTCGGTCCCGGAGATAATGGCAGAGACGGACTCTTTGCGGCGCAACGGTTACGGGCTAGGGGAGTTGTGGTAACAAGCTGCTCGGTTGCTCAACCAGCAGATGTGGAGATTGCCTACGCTGCTCTTGCCCAGACCGATCTCGTGATTGATGCGGTCCTCGGGCTAGGCGGGCGTGGGGGATTACGCGAGCCGGTTGCGGCTTTGGCTGCTGAAGTTGCTGCACGAGCGCTCCCAGTATTGGCTGTCGATCTCCCCAGCGGATTGGTTGCTGATTCGGCAGAGCTATTTACTTCTTTTGTTGCAAACGTCACGGTAACTTTTGGGGCGCTACGGCTATGTCACGTTGAGCAACCTGCACGCTCTCGTTGCGGTGAGGTGATCGTCGCAGACATTGGTCTAGATCAAGCTATTGCGGCCGCGCCGGTTGCATTACGACAGTGGGAACGTGACGATCTAGCCCAAGCACTTCCACTACCAGGGGCAACCTCGTCTAAATACACTCGTGGTGTGGTGGGAATCGATACTGGATCAGCACAATATCGTGGGGCTGGGGTACTTTCGACGATGGGTGCGGTCTATGCCGGTGCTGGCCTAGTACGTTTTGCTGGGCCTGAGCCAGAATCAGTGCGACATTTGCCCACGGTCGTCATGGGGGAAGGCCGGGTAGATGCGTGGTTGCTGGGTTCTGGGTGGGGTGATCGTGACGGTTCTCAGCGGTTAGCGCATGTATTCGCTAGCGGTTTGCCCGCAGTCCTTGATGCTGATGCATTGCACCCCAGCTTGCCGCGGCTTAAGCCTCAGATCGTGCTTACTCCACATGCCGGAGAGCTTGCTCGCTTGCTGGGGTGGGATCGGCAGCGCGTTGAGGCCGCTCCACGGGAAGCGGTTGCGGTGGCTGTCGAGCGGTTTGCCGCAACGGTATTGCTAAAAGGAGCAACTCAGTACGTCCACGCCCCGGATTTTCCGATCACGACAGCGCTTCCTGGCCCAGCCTGGACCGCACAAGCCGGTTCGGGCGACGTCTTGGCGGGAATCATTGCGGCCTTGCTTGCTGCGGGAGTAGCTGCTCCAGTCGCAGCTTTAGCTGGTGCTTCGTTGCAGGGGTTAGCAGCCCAACATTGCTGGGGCCCGACCCCGGCGCATGAGGTTGCTCAGGCTCTCCCGAAGGTAATCGGCGCGCTCTGTGACCCCAGTGTGATCTAGGCCGACGCGTTGATCGCTTCTTGGTAGTAATCGACCAATTGGGCGCAGATATGGTCCCACGTCTTGGTTTCGACGCAAGCTCGCGCGGAGTTACTGAACTTGGCTAGCGCAGAATCATCGCTGAGAAGTTCAACGGTGTGGTTGCGCAGTGCATCAAGATCGCCAGGCTCATAGAGGTAACCGGTCTGCCCGTGGTCGATCAAGTCGATAGGCCCGCCCTTGGCAGGGGCGATAACTGGCACGCCTGAGGCCATTGCCTCTTGGATCGTTTGCCCAAAGGTTTCTAGCTCTCCGGGGGTGACGAAGATGTCCATACTGGCATAAGCGGTTGCCAATTCTTCGCCGTTAAGCTGGCCAAGGAAATGTGCTCTCGGCAATGTGGTTTGGCTATCAGCCATGGCCGGGCCATCGCCAATAATGACCGTCGTTGTGCCAGGAATATCAGCTAAGACTGCGAGGTCATCTATACGTTTTTCGGGAGCAACCCGACCAACATAGCCGATGATCTTCTCCCCGTGTGGCGCGTACTGGGCACGGAATTGGGCCGAGCGCTTGCTGGGGTGGAATCGTTCGACGTCTACTCCACGACCCCACAAACGCAACCTGTGAATATCGTGGCTGCGGAGCTGTTCAATGGAATAGCTCGAAGGAGCCAACGTCAAGGTTGCCAGATCGTGAATATCGGTGACGCGGTGCCAGATCCAGGGCCGCATCGCTGTAAAGCCATACAAGCTGGCGTAGTTTGCGACATCGGTCTGGTAAAGCGCAACCATTGGTAGCCCAAGCCGTGCTGCCGCTAGTGCTCCTTTGTAGCCGACTAAGAAGGGAGCGGCTAAGTGCACGACGTCAGGCTGGAAATCTTCCAGCAGCATTTCATAGGTAAAACTTGGTGCAAAGGTAAAACGGACTGCTTGGTAGCCAGGCATGCCGAAGCTCGGAATCACCCGAACGGGAAAGCCATTGACTGTGTTTGGAGTCTCACGAGTTCCAGGGGCAATGACCATCGCCTCGTGGCCATTGGCCGCAAGATAGTCCAGGGTTCGCAAGATGGAGTTCGTCACACCATTCATATGGGGGAGGAAGCTCTCCGCGATGATCGCCACGCGCACATTCTCAGTGTAGGGCTTATGTGGCCCGGCTCACGCTTTTGTGGGCATGACCGAAGTTAGTAACACATGATTTATGCAGTAATTGCCAGGGTAGACTTGATGAGTGCTTCCTACGACTGACATTTTCCGCGTCATCGTGCCTACCGCCGACGATATGCGTGCGCTGGGTGCGAAAATGGCCCGTTTGCTGCGTGCGGGCGACTTTGTGCTGACCTCCGGGGATTTAGGCGCTGGCAAAACGACGTTCACGCAAGGACTAGGCGAAGGCCTAGACGTCGAAGGCCCAGTCATTTCACCGACCTTCGTTATTTCCCGGATTCATGCCGCTCGCGGGCAGGGGCCAGATCTGGTTCATGTTGATGCGTACCGGCTCGGTGACTGGGCTGAGGTGGAAGACCTCGATTTGGATGAGTCCTTCCCGACCTCAGTCACGCTCGTGGAATGGGGCGAAACCATCGCAGAATCGCTATCTGATGATCGCATTGAGATCAGTATTATCCGCTCAAATGACCCTGAGGACGAGACTCGTACGGTTGAGTTTGCAGGAGTTGGACAGCGTTGGCTCAATGCTGGATTGGAGACCCTCGTATGACACTCGTTCTTGGGATAGATACCGCAACCTCGGTAAGCGTTGGCCTCTTTGACGGCACAACGACGTCCGTGTTGGTCAATGAGAACACCCGTAAACATGTCGAAGATCTCATGCCGCTCGTGCTGCAACTACTGGAGCAGACAGGGCATACGTTGAGCGAGCTCACTGCCATCGGCGTTGGCGTCGGCCCAGGCCCATTCACCGGGCTACGAGTGGGTATGGTGACGGCTGAAACGCTGGCGACTGTGCTGAAATTGCCGATTACCGGTGTTTGTTCACTTGATGTGCTTGCAGCGCAGACTGGTCGTCGTGATGATTTCATTGCAGCGATTGATGCTCGCCGCAAGGAGTACTACTGGGCGCGTTACAACAACGGGGTACGGATCGAAGGGCCAACAGTTGCTGCTCCCGAGACACTACCGGAGCTGCCGCTAGTAGGCCCCGACGTCGCGATTGATGCTGGAGCTCTGGCTCGAGAATTGGCGAACTTGCCTGACGTCGGGCTGACCCCGTTGTATCTGCGCCGTCCTGACGCGACTGAACCAGGCCAGCGTAAGTCTGCGCTGACCTCACTAGTGGGTCGTCGGAAGAAGGAGGCCTAATGGAGATCATTGCGCTGGATTCTGATGATCTCAAAGAGGTCATGATCCTAGAAAATAAGGGTTTTAGCCTTGGGCGTTGGTCTGTTGGCTCGTGGTCTAATGAGCTTGAGGGGCCAGGGCGCCTGGTTCTTGGCGCTCGCGAGGGGAGCGCGCTGCTTGGTGTTGCGTCATTCTCGGTTATTGATGAGACTGCCGACATGCTGCGGATCACTGTTGATCCAGATTATCGACGTCGAGGAATTGCGCGCGAGTTACTTGCCTACGGACTCAACAGTATTTGTGTGCAGACAAAGGCCACCCGCATGTTGCTGGAGGTCGAAAAGAACAACAAGCCCGCTGTGAAGTTGTACGAGCAGCAGGGTTTCCGCGAGATCTCGCGTCGTAAGGATTATTACGGTGCTGGCGCTGACGCGATCATCATGGAGAAGAGGCTGGCATGAGCGAACCGTTGATTTTAGGCATCGAAACGAGCTGCGACGAAACCAGCGTCGGTATTGTTCGAGGCACTGAGCTACTGGCTAATGAAGTATCAAGCTCGATGGAACAGCACGCCCGTTTCGGTGGCGTCGTACCCGAGGTTGCCAGCCGGGCTCATCTGGAGGCGATGCAGCCGGTGCTGACCAACGCGTTAGCTACTGCTCAGGTGGAGTTGAGCGATCTCGACGCCATTGCGGTCACGGCCGGTCCGGGGCTGATGGGCGCGCTGGTTGTCGGTATCGCGACAGCAAAAGCGCTTGCCGCAGCCTTCAATAAACCGCTCTATGGCCTTAATCATCTGGCCGGCCATATCGCTGTGGACACCTTGGAACATGGGGCGTTGCCCTTGCCAGCCGGTGCGCTGCTGGTATCGGGTGGGCATACGTCGTTGTACTTGATCCGTGACGGAGTGCGCGACATTGTCGAGGTTGGTTCCACAATTGATGATGCCGCCGGTGAAGCCTACGACAAGGTTGCGCGGATTTTGGGTCTTTCTTACCCAGGCGGTCCGGTGATTGATAAGGCTGCTGCTTTGGGTGATCCCACCGCGATCCGATTCCCCCGGGGGCTTACTGCGCCGAAAGACATGGAAAAGCATCGGTTTGATTACTCCTTCTCGGGTTTGAAGACGTCGGTTGCCCGCTGGGTCGAGACCCGCGAGCGCGACGGCCTCGACGTCCCGATTAACGATGTTGCGGCTTCCTTCCAAGAGGCGGTCTGTGATGTTCTCACCGCTAAGGCTGTGGATCTATGTCTAGAGCATGGGCTTAAGCACTTCCTCATTGGTGGCGGGGTTGCGGCAAACTCACGATTGCGGACGCTGCTCGAAGAACGATTGGCAGCAATTGGGGTGGAGCTGCGTCGCCCGCGGCCGAGCCTGTGTACGGATAACGGCGCGATGATCGCTGCGCTATGCGTTCAGGTGGTTAATGAAGGGCTGCCCCCGTCGCCATTGACGCTGGGTGCCAACTCGGCATTGCCGGTCAGCCAGGTTGTGGCCTACTAGAAAGTCACTTTAGGGA
>CAMQXE010000097.1 GCA_947038745.1 uncultured Propionibacteriaceae bacterium
CCCCATTTCCAAGAAGTCGCGTCGTCTTGGCGTCGACCTCGTCGGCAACGACAAAGCCTTCGAACACCGTCCGTACCCCCCGGGTATGCACGGCCGTGGCCGCGTCAAGGACTCGGAGTACTCACTCCAGCTCCGTGAGAAGCAGAAGGCCCGTTACACCTACGGCGTCCTCGAGAAGCAGTTCCGTCGTTACTACGAAGAAGCACACCGTGTTTCCGGTAAGACCGGCGAAGCGCTGCTCCAGATCCTCGAGTCGCGTCTCGACAACGTCATCTACCGGGCTGGCTTCGCTCAGACCCGCCGTCAGGCTCGTCAGATGGTGTCGCACGGTCACATCATTGTCAATGGCCAGAAGGTGAACATTCCGTCGTTCCGCGTTACCCCGCAAGACATCATTGATGTCAAGCCAGGTTCGCTCAACGCAGTTCCGTTCGTCATTGCCCGTGAGGTTTTCGGCGAGCGCGACGTCCCGGCGTGGCTCACGGTTCGCCCGAACAAGATGCGTATCTTCGTGCACCAGCTCCCAGTTCGGGAGCAGATCCAGGTCGACGTTCAAGAACAGCTGATCGTCGAGCTTTACTCGAAGTAAACCCTTTGGGTTCTGTGGCCCGGGACACCCCCGGGCTGCAGACCTGTTCATATCCCGTCGTCAAATAGTGGTCGATGGGGAAAGGATAAAATTATGCTGATTGCACAGCGCCCCACCCTGACTGAAGAGGTCGTTGGCGAGTTCCGTTCGCGGTTCATCATCGAGCCTTTGGAGCCAGGCTTTGGCTACACCCTCGGCAACTCAATGCGCCGTACCTTGTTGTCGTCAATTCCTGGTGCAGCACTTACCTCGATCAAGATTCAGGGCGTGCAGCACGAGTTCTCGACGATCCCCGGCGTGGTTGAGGATGTTACTGAAATCATTCTGAACCTCAAGACGCTTGTCGTTGCCTCGGAAGAGGACGAGCCGGTCGCCATGTACCTGCGCAAGTCTGGTGCTGGTGAAGTAACCGCAGCCGATATCGAAGCTCCGGCTGGCGTGCAGATCGTTAACCCCGATATGCATATTGCGACCTTGAACGATGAGGGCAAGATCGAGATGGAGCTCATCGTCGAGCGTGGCCGCGGCTACGTTTCTTCGACGCTTAACAAGAACCCTGAAGCAGAGATCGGCCGTATCCCGGTTGATTCGATCTACTCCCCGGTTCTCAAGGTGACCTACAAGGTTGAAGCCACCCGTGTTGAGCAGCGCACCGACTTTGATCGTCTCATCGTTGATGTTGAGTCCAAGCCGGTCATCACCCCGCGTGATGCCATGGCATCTGCTGGTAAGACCCTCGTTGAGTTGTTTGGGCTTGCCCACGAGCTAAATACAGAAGCTGAGGGTATCGAGATCGGCCCATCGCCAGTCGATGAGCAGCTCGCTCAGGATCTGGCCATGCCGGTTGAAGACCTCAACCTCACGGTTCGCTCCTACAACTGCCTCAAGCGTGAGGGAATCCACACCGTTTCTGAGCTGGTTTCCCGCTCAGAGCAGGATCTCCTCGACATCCGTAACTTCGGTTCCAAGTCAATTGACGAGGTTAAGCTGAAGCTGCACGAGATGGGCCTGTCCCTCAAGGACTCTGCGCCCGGTTTCGATCCCCTGTCCATCATCAACCGGTACGACGAGGACGAGTCGGATAACGACGACGACTTCGCCGAGACCGAGCAGTTCTGATCCGTTATTGGAGAGTTAGAAAATGCCTACACCTACGAAGGGTCCCCGCCTCGGCGGCAGCCCCGCCCACGAGCGGATCATTCTGGCCAACCTCGCCAGCCAGCTGTTCGAGCACGGCAAGATCACGACGACTGAGACAAAGGCCAAGCGCATGCGTCCCCTCGTCGAGAAGCTGATCACCAAGGCTAAGCGTGGCGATCTGCACAACCGTCGCCAGGTTATGTCGGTCATCCGTGACAAGGGTGTTGTTCACTCATTGTTCACTGAGATTGCGCCGTCGATGGAAGGCCGCAATGGCGGCTACGTACGCATCACCAAGGTCGGCAACCGCAAGGGCGACAACGCTCCCATGGCAGTGATCGAGATCATCACTGAGTCGATCGCTGATACTCAGGCTGCAAAGGCTAAGGTCGCAAAGAAGGCTGAGAAGGCTTCGGCTAAGGCTGAGCCTAAGAAGGCTGATGACTCAAAGAAGTCTGACGAGCCCAAGGTCGCAGCATTCGCTGACGTCCCGGCTGAAGAGCCGAAGAAGGAGTATGCCAACTCCTTCCGTGGCACCGAGGCTCCTGAGGGCTTCACCGTCAAGGGCAATGAGGACTCGATGAAGTACCACACCCCTGAGTCGCCATACTACGACGCGACGATCGCCGAGATTTGGTTCAAGACTGCTGAAGACGCCGAAGCCGCTGGCTTCGAGTCGGTTAAGAACGATGCCGGCGCGGTCGATGCTGAGGCTAAGTAAGCCATATCGCTGCATTTATAAAGGTCTGGGTGTCCACTATTACGGTGGGCACCCAGGCCTTTATCTACCTCGTTATGAAAGCTTTGGTCTGCATAGCTTCCTGTGATGAAGCGCCTATTGTTTAGGCTAGCTCGAAATCGGATAGCTAAAATTCATACATGGAGTTTTCCAATATTACGGGGGCTAGATAGTGCACCATGAATTGAGAAGGCTACGCTGATACCTATGGGAATTGGTACGGACCGCGCGGACGGGAGCGGCTTGCGCATCGCACAGTTGGCAAACTTTGTTGGGCCAACAACTGGCGGAATGCGCCGTGCGATCGACAAACTGGGGGAGGGCTACCGTGCTGCGGGGGCTGAACGGCTCCTTATTATTCCTGGGGCTTCTGATCGGATAACCCATTCCACAGATCTAGGAACAGTCATCGAAATCAAATCTCCGCATGTTTCAAAGCACTATCGCATGATTACCCAGCCACGAAAAGTGGTAGCGGCACTAGAAGATTTCCAGCCCACCTCAATTGAATCTACGGATAAATGGACATTGGCTTGGGTCGGGCGCTGGGGCCGCAAGCATGCTATCCCCACGGTGTTATTTTCGCATGAGCGGCTAGACGGAATGATGGGGAGTTTTCTGCGTGCCAAGGTAGGTATTGCAGAAATCACAGGCGCAATGAATCGACGTCTCTCTAAAGAGTTTGATGCCGTCATTGTCACGAGTCAATATGCTGCCGACGAGTTTATTAATACAGGGGCCAAACTTGTTTTTTGCCCACTAGGTGTTGATCTAGAAACATTCACCCCGCCTAGCGAGCAGCTAGCGTCGTTAGAGCAACTACATACGGTCTATGTTGGTCGGCTCTCTCGGGAGAAGTTCCCGCAGTTAGGGATCAAGACGGCGCTGGAGCTTAAACGTCGCGGAATCGATGTTGTCCATCACGTCTACGGTGCTGGGCAACACGAACCTATGCTGCGCGAAGTCGCCGGAGATGGCCCAATCATTTTCCACGGGTACGTTGATTCGCGCCAAGGGGTAGCGGCTGCACTCGCTTCTGCACACATGTGCCTATCAGTCTGCCCCGTCGAGACGTTTGGGTTGCAAGTATTGGAATCTCTAGCCTGCGGCACACCAGTAATTACCGCTAACCGTGGTGGCGCCAGGGAGCTCGTTGATGACAGTTGCGGTGATTGGGATGATCCAAATCCGCTTGCCTTAGCTGATGCCGTGGAGAGGCTCTACACCAGACTCCGGCAAGATCAGGTTAAAGTTCGGCAAGCTGCTCGTGCGCGTGCCGAACAATATCCCTGGTCGGCGCCAGTTAATATCATGCTAGACACGCATCGCCACCTGGCCGAGGGGACGCTATGAAGACTACGACGAAAGTTTTAGGGTTCGCCGCAGCAACATTTTTGGCGCCACTTGTCATAGGGCAACGCGGCACAGACCAGCCTGACGAGGAACTGCCAACCATTGAAGCTGCAATCGTGCGGTGCCAAGAGAGCGGGTTAGTCGGTAAAGAACTCGTCGAATATGCAGCGAAACTGGTGCGCGAGCATTTCTTGGTGTACTCGATCCGGGCGCCGTGGATGACGACTGGCCTGGCATGGGCGCAACGTCGCGGTAATGCGCCGCAATACAACGGTTGTTTATCGGAGATTTTGAGGGGATTGGGTTTCGCTCAAGAGCTAGTTTTTGCAGCGCGGGTTCGTACCGACAAAGAGAACCCTTGGTGGTGGATGAACCATGTTTGGGTACGGGTCATGGTGGAGGGCCGCCAACGCGACATTTGCGCCCGCTACAGTGAAGAACTTGGCAACATAGATTTCGTTCCGGTAACTGAGGTGCTTCCGTGGCGGTTCCAGACAAGGATCACTACGACGACTGCTGCGTGCGTTGGTAGTGCATATCAGCAGTGGGGCTGTTTAGCTCAAGGTGGGCCTATGCCGGAGTGGGTTGAAGGCCCATTCTCTCGCTAGACCCAGGTGACGAGTTCTCCGTTGGCTTTGTAAGCAGTAAACATCATGTCGGAGTTAAGGGCTGCCAGCATGGAGCCAGCAGCGTCGATAGCGATCACCCCACCTGTCATGGAACGTGAATCAAGTTCGGTTTCTATAGCGTGAGTGGCAGCGTCTGATAATGATTCTTTGCCGTATTCCATACGGGCATAAACATCGTGGCAAAGGCATCCCATGATGAAGCCTTCACCATCACCAGTCCCAGAAATTGCCAGATTCGGACGGCAGAAAGTTCCGGCTCCGACGATGGGAGTGTCTCCGATACGTCCCGCCATCTTGTTTGCATGTCCACCGGTAGATGTTGCGGCAGCTAGATGTCCTGATTTGTCGCGTGCGACTGCGCCTACTGTGCCATGTTTTGGCTCGGCTACTAGTTGTGATCGGACTTTATGGAGCTGTTCAACGCGGGCCGGGGTAATGAACTGAGAATTATCAACTATGGAAACATCGCAGAGTTGGGCGACAAGGCCGTCGCTAGGGTCACCAAGTAATACGTGCTTTGATTTCTCCATAATGGCGCGGGCAACTCTGATGGGGTTAAGAGCATGACGCGAGATAGTGACAGCTCCGGCCTTACCATCGTCGGTGCAGACGCAGGCATCATGCTCAACATCGCCATTCTCGGTGAGCGTTGCTCCGGTTCCGGCATTGAATAATGGGCAATCTTCCAGTGCGACGACAGCAGTGCTTACCGCATCGAGAGCCGAGCCCCCTAAGCGTAGAACCGCAGCTCCTTGCTCATAGGCATAGCTAAGCCCTGCGGTGTATTCATCCTGCTCGGTCATGCTGAACTCACGCAGCCGTGCACCAGCTCCACCATGGACCATGAGGGAGAAGCCATCGGCAGGATCTGCTGGGATCTCGACTATTTTTGTGATTGGCATGGGGCTTTCTCCTCTGCAGATCATATGACAGCTAGATGGACGTTAGCAGGAACCTTATGGGGGGATTTATCTCGGCGTGTGTATTGGGCAGTTCTAGGAATAGAAGGCTATGCCAGTTAGCATAGACGTGTTAGTACGACAAGATTTGGAGAAGACGATGACGTCATACCCGCAGGATGGACAGCAGCCAGATCCGGGCCATGCTCAACCAGGCTATGGACAGCAGTCTTCTTACCAGCCGTATCCGCCGCAGCAGCAGAGCTATGGCCCTACTCCCGGCTATGATCCGTATGCACAACAGCAGGGTGGTTACGCTCCGCAGGGTGGTTACGCTCCGCAGGGTGGTTACGCTCCG
>CAMQXE010000098.1 GCA_947038745.1 uncultured Propionibacteriaceae bacterium
CGTAAGTCGTGCGTTAAGCATTCCAAGGTAGGTTCATGGCTAGGGAAAATCTTGCGGGGCGGAGTTTTCCGCCATCGACGCCGCACCTCGTGACCGCCGAAGAATTGTCACAGTTCGCGGCGCAATTTGGTGGGACCGGTTGCTGGCCTACTTTCGCTATCTCAATGGCCGCTCCAGCGTGGTTGGCTATTTTTGACGATCCAGATCTGGGGCTCGATCTCGCTAAGACCGTTCATGCCGATCAGCGTTTCGCTTGTGCTCGACCACTGCGTGCAGGTGACAGCGTCGTTGCAACTGCAACAATCACAAAAGACCGCACTCGCGGCGCAACCAAAGTTCTTACCGTTGAGGTGCTACTCACCGTTGCTAACGAATGTGTCGTGACGGCAACTTCGACTCTCATTACGGAGGTGGGGCATGAGCTTTCCTGAAGTGCTCACTGACGTAGCGATCTCGGTATCGCGTGCCGATATTGCTCAGTATGCGCAGTTATCGGGTGACCATAACCCAATCCACGTCGATGACGATGCAGCTCGAGCATTGGGATTTTCTGGTGCGATTGCGCATGGCATGTTCATCATGGGTGCAGCCTGTCGGATCTTGCCTGAGAACGGGATTTCGGCGGAACAAGTGGTCTCCTGCTTTGCCCGTTTCGGACGTCCGCTTGTCCTTCCTGGGCAGCTACGGGTGAGCGGCAGCTTGATCGCTGAACGAACCTACGAAATTGAAGCCTTTTCTGTTGCTGATGCTGAGCGCGTTGCTCGGTTGGAGGTTACCGTTGCCTGAATTTGCTCATGAACCGCTGTCGCTGCACACGACGATGCGGGTAGGCGGGCCAGCTCGCCGCTACGTCATCGCGACGACAGAAGACGAACTTCTCAGTGTCGTTCAAGAAGCCGACGAACGTGGTGAGCCGGTGCTCATTCTGGGCGGCGGTTCTAACCTTGTGGTGGGTGATGAGGGTTTTCCTGGTCTCGTGGTGCAAGTTGCGACATCGGGCATCACGCAGGAAACCTGCACTCCATGTGCGGGTGCTTTTGTTCGTGTCGCTGCGGGAGAGAACTGGGATCGCTTCGTCGAATATGCCGTTAATCAGGGTTGGGCGGGAGTTGAGACGCTCTCGGGAATCCCTGGGTGCGTGGGCTCTACGCCGATTCAAAATGTTGGTGCTTACGGAGCAGACGTAAGCCAGACTATTGCCCGCGTCCGGGTCTACGATCGGCAATTGCGCCAGATCACAACTTTTGAGGCTGCCGAGTGTGGTTTTTCATACCGTGATAGCCGATTCAAGTGGAGCCTTGGGCGCTACGTCGTACTAGACGTCTGGTTCCAGTTGCAGCTTGATGAGTTAAGCCGCGACATTGCCTACCCAGAGCTAGCGCGCGAGCTTGGAGTGGAGTTGGGTCAGGCGGCATCGCTACGGGAAACACGCGCTGCGGTCTTGACGATCCGAGCCCGCAAGGGCATGGTCCTAGACGAGTTTGATCATGACACCTGGTCGGCTGGTTCGTTCTTCACAAATCCGATCATTCCCGTGAATACCTCATTGCCAGAGGCTGCTCCGCGCTTTGCTATCCCAGGACGCGATGATGTCATCAAGACCAGCGCTGCCTGGCTAATCGAGCAAGCAGGGTTTGGTAAGGGTTACGGTCTCAACGATCGCGCCACGCTCTCAACGAAGCACTGCCTAGCGCTGACTAATCGTGGCGGTGCAACGGCAGCAGATATCTTGGAGCTGCGTGCCGAGATCATCGATGGAGTTGAACAAACCTTTGGGATCACGCTGGTTCCGGAGCCGGTTATCGTCGCTGGGGAAGCTGGGCTACCAGGGGAGATTGACTAGGACAACCCCCATAAGGGCGGCAACAACGCCCCACCGCTGAATCCCGGCGATGCGCTCATGTAAGAAGATTGCTGCGAGCAAGATCGTCTGGACGGGGTAGAGCGAGCTTAGTACCACGCCTACAGAGACTAAGCCGAGCTTGCTAGATAGCGCCAATAGCGCATTGCCACCAAGTTCAAGGGCTCCGAGCAAGACGAAGCGCGGAGCTTGGCGCAGACTTACTCCACCGACGCTGTGCGTCACGAGCGCCAGAGTGAGAAAGCCCAGCGACGAGGTCGCGCGCATGCCCCACAGCGTATGCAAGGTGGAATGTCGCGATCCGGCGACGATGCCCCACATTGTCAGGCCAAAGAAGATTCCTGCTGCGCCAGCCCACAGCACAGATCTGGCTCGAACCTTCTCGTCATGACGAAGTTCTGGGCCGCTTGCCAATATCGCGCCAAGAAGTGCAACTCCGATTCCTATGAGTTGAGTGATGCGGGGTTTTTCGCCACCGATAAGAGCAGCAGTGAGGGGAATTAGTACTCCCAAAGCGGCGATGGGGGAGACGACTCCCATGGTGCCGCTGGCGAGCGCGGTGTAGAAGCAGATCAGGCCAGTGGCTCCTGCAATGCCAGCGCCAATGGCATAAGGCAGCCAGCCCCATGATGTTGGCCAAGGGCTCAAGAGGACGATCACACTAAGTAAGCAGCAAGCTGAGATATGTGACCACGCGACAGCGACGATGGGTTTGAAGCGTCGCGATAAGACTCCACCAAGGAAATCACTGGTGCCAAAAACTACTGACGATCCAAGGGCCGCTAATGGGCCAGCAAGCGTGAACACAGAAGTAAGGGTAGCGGGCTGGTAGAGTGGGGGCTTCGCCGTTTCGTGGGGTGGCTAATGCAGCTCGCGGGCACTCAGTTAGACGGATAGCCAATATCCCGATACCATAGATGTCTTGGTGGACAACACCAATGATGTCGTGTGCCCGTCCCCGGGTAAACGGCAGTAGGGCAATGGCTCAATTGGCAGAGCAGCGGTCTCCAAAACCGCAGGTTGGGGGTTCGAGTCCCTCTTGCCCTGCGACATTCGTCGTAGAGAAGGAAACGTTCGTGGCTGAAGACAAGGATCTCGAGTCGACTGAGTCGATCGAGGAGTCTTACCTCCCCGAAGACGAGTCCAAAACTGATATTGACGAAGAAACTTCACCTGGCGACGAGCTCGATGATCTCGATGCTGGTGCGCTGGCTGCAGCTGAAACAACATCAAACCGTCCTATGAAGCGCAAGCAAGCTCGTAAACTTGCTGAGGCTGAGGCTGGCGTTGAGGTTGAGTCGGCGGCTGAGGAAGCTGTTGGCGCACGTCCCAAGAAAAAGGGCAGCCCGGCGGCTTCGGAGAAGAAGGGCGTTGCAACGCCTAAGCGTAATCAGACTGATGCTGACGATAAAAAGAAGACAACGACTCCGGCTCAATTTGTCCGTGAGTCTGCGTCTGAACTTCGTAAGACTGTCTGGCCAACCGGCGAACAGTTGCGTAACTACTTCACTGTGGTGCTTGCTTTCGTCTTGTTCATCATCATCTTCTGCTGGGGTTTGGATACGCTCTTTGGCTGGGCGTTGCTCTCCTGGCTTGCATAATTGACCCTCCCCACGGCAAAGGAACTCTATGACTGACATGTTCGACGAGATGCCCGAGCGTTCGGAGGAGCCGGACCTCGATCTCGGTACGGTTGAATCCGTCGATGACGGAATCGAACTCAATCTCGATTTTGAGGCACCAGATAATGGCTTGGCTGATGAAGCTGAGGCTGAACTTAATCTTGATTTTAAGACAGAAGCAGAAGCGGCTGAATCGGCAGAAGCTGAAGCTGAGGCTGCGGCCGAAGCCAACGACGCTGATGAGTTGGTAGCTAAGGCTATGGCTGAGTTGCATCAGAAGCTCATCTCCGAACCGGGCGATTGGTACGTGGTTCACACATACTCCGGCATGGAGAATCGGGTTAAGCAGAATCTTGAGAACCGCGCCAAGACCCTCAACATGGAAGATTACATCTTCGAGGTTGTGGTTCCCACGGAGCAGGTTGATGAGATCCGCGGCAACCAGAAGAAAACAGTTAATCGTAACCGTCTCCAGGGCTATGTACTGGTGCGCATGGAGCTTACTGATGAGTCATGGTCGGCTGTGCGTCATACGCCAAGCGTGACTGGCTTCGTTGGCATGGGTCAGCAGCCTATTTCGATTTCCATCGAGGATGTCGAGCGTCAGCTCGGTCCATCGGTGATTGCTCAGGCCATGGCAACCTTCACGGGTAAGCCGGTCAAGCGCAAGGTGGAAGCCGTCGATTACCAGATCGGCGATACCGTTCAGCTCGAAGAGGGCGTCTTTGACGGTATGCAGGCCACCATCCAAGAGATCAACACCGCTTCCAAGAAGCTCAAGGTTGTGGTGGAGTTCATGGGCCGTGAAACGCCTATGGAGGTCGCGTTCGGTACGGTCAAGAAGATCTAAGCCGAACTAGACATAACGAAAAAAAGCCGCTCAAGCTGGGCGGTGTATCAAGCAAAGGACCCAAACCTATGCCTCCCAAGAAGAAGGTATCGGCGATCGTCAAGATCGCCCTCAACGCTGGCGCAGCAACGCCGGCACCGCCAGTCGGTACCGCTCTCGGCCCCCACGGCGTCAACATGATGGAATTCGTGAAGCAGTACAACGCTGCTACCGAAGCCATGCGTGGAAACGTCATTCCGGTTGAGATCACCATCTACGAAGATCGCACCTTCACCTTCATCACCAAGACGCCCCCGGCGCCGGAAATGATCAAGAAGGCTCTCGGTCTGCAGAAGGGATCGGCCAAGCCTCACAAGGAGAAGGTCGGCACCATCACCAAGGCTCAGGTTCGTGAGATCGCTGAGACCAAGATGCCTGATCTCAATGCCAATGACATTGATGCCGCCATGAAGATCATCGAGGGAACCGCGCGTTCCATGGGTGTGAACGTCGAGGCCTAAGCCTCACCCCTTTTACTTTACGTATTCGTGGTAGGGCCGCGCAGCCCACACCACAACTGGAAGGAACCAGATATGAAGCGCTCTAAGGCCTACAAGAAGGCTGCCGAGAACATCGACGAGGCTCAGCTCTACACGCCAGAGGAGGCGATTGCCCTTATCAAGAAGGGTGCATCGGCCAAGTTTGACGAAACTGTTGATGTCGCCATGCGTCTCGGTGTTGATCCCCGTAAGGCGGACCAGATGGTTCGTGGCACGGTCAATCTCCCCAACGGCACTGGCAAGACGGCTCGGGTCCTCGTCTTTGCTCAGGGGCCGAAGGCTCAGGAAGCTCTCGATGCAGGCGCCGACGAGGTCGGCTCTGACGAGCTCATCGAGAAGGTCGCTGGTGGTTACCTCGACTTCGACGCTGTCGTCGCAACCCCTGATCTCATGGGTAAGGTTGGCCGCCTCGGCCGCGTGCTCGGCCCGCGTTCACTCATGCCGAACCCGAAGACCGGCACGGTAACCATGGATGTTGCCAAGGCAGTCTCCGAAATCAAGGGTGGCAAGATTGAGTTCCGCGTTGATCGTCACGCGAACTTGCACCTCATCATTGGCAAGGCGTCGTTCTCCGAGCAGCAGCTCTGCGAGAACTTCTACGCCGCGCTTGAGGAGATCAACCGTCTCAAGCCGTCGTCGGCTAAGGGCCGTTACCTTATCAAGGTTGCGGGTTCTTCGACGATGGGACCGAGCGTTCTGATCGATCCTTCGGCTAAGCCGGCTGAGTCCTAAAACTCATCACTTAAGGCGGGGGGGCTGCGGCGTATGGTGCAGCCCCCCCCCCCTGTCTATG
>CAMQXE010000099.1 GCA_947038745.1 uncultured Propionibacteriaceae bacterium
TACATGATGATCCCCAGCTCACGGTTCGCGACGCGGAGGGGATACCAGCTGCACGCCAGCCGCTGAGGGTCGTCATCGGCTCCACACCATTGCCGCCATCGGCCAAAGTTCTGGACACGGCTGCACCCACTCTGTTGCTATCTGGCTCACCCGCAGAGGTACTAGCCGAGCTAGCTGAACGTGGTATTCGCCATGTTCTCCTTGAGGGCGGCGCAACCCTTGCGGCGGCTTTCCTCCGCGCCGGTCTAGTCGACGAGATCGTCACCTACGTCGCACCGATGTTGTTGGCTGATGGTGTCCCGCTAGTTCACGACCTCGGGATCACGACGCTTACCGACGCACCCCGCTACTACCTGCGCGACGTTGCCCAGATTGGCGGCGACGTACGTATCAGACTGTCCACCCATTCATCAGAAGAGGAGTACACATGTTCACTGGCATTGTCGAAGAGCTTGGCGAAGTAATCGCATTGCATCACGGTAGCGATGCGGCTGTGCTGACGATTCGAGGTCCGCTGGTATCTAGCGATGCGGCCCTTGGCTCATCGGTCGCAGTTAATGGCGTCTGCCTCACCGTTACCCGAATCGACGGTGAGCAGTTAAGCATGGATGTCATGGCCGAAACCTTGCGGCGGTCGTCGCTCGGCGGGCTACGTCCCGGTATGGGTGTGAACCTAGAACGCCCGATGGCTGCCAACGGACGTTTCGGCGGTCACATCGTGCAAGGTCACGTTGACGGTACGGGGACTGTGCTCTCACGCACGCCAGGTTCGGCTTGGGATGTGGTGACGATCTCCGCCCCAGCCGAGGTGACGAAATACCTGGTCAATAAGGGTTCGGTGACCGTCGATGGCGTCTCTTTGACCTGCTTCGATATCGACTCTGATCGCTTCACGGTATCGCTCATTCCAACGACGCTAGAGGCTACAAATCTGGGGCAGGCAGCTGTGGGCACCGTGGTCAATCTAGAGGCCGACATCCTCGGCAAGTACATCGTCAAGCACCTGCAAGGAGAACAGCATGACTGAGCTGGCAGCAATCGAGACAGCGCTCGCGAGCCTGCGAGCAGGTAAGCCAGTTTTAGTACTCGACGATGAGGGCCGCGAAAACGAGGGCGACGTGGTTTTGGCAGCGGCGACCGCATCACCGCAATGGGTCGGCTGGGCCATCCGGCATTCGTCGGGGTATCTGTGTGCGCCCATGCCGAATGCGTGGGCGGATCGGTTGGAGCTTCCCCTGATGGTGGCAGCCTCACAAGACGTCCGACGTACGGCGTACACCTGGTCTGTGGACGCAGCTGCCGGCGTGACGACAGGTATCTCAGCTTCAGATCGGGCTACCACTTTGCGAGTGCTAGGCGACCCGAACGCTGGAGCAACCGATCTGATTAGACCCGGACATGTGCTGCCGCTACGTGCTTGTGAAGGTGGAGTCTTTGCGCGCGATGGGCATACAGAGGCGGCCGTGGATCTATGCCGTCTAGCCGGTTTATCTCCGGTAGCCGCGATTGGTGAACTGGTGCGTGACGATGGTGAGGTGATGCGTACCCCGGAGGTGCTGGCGCTTGGTGCGCACGAGGGTTTACCGGTTATCACGATTGCTCAGCTTCTAGCCTATCGGGACAGATATGACCGAGTTGAGCTGGTAGCGAGGGCTGTCCTCCCCACACGTCATGGCCAATTTCAGATGTGCGGTTACCTGGATAGCCGCACTGGCGCGGAGCACCTGTTGCTGATTTCTCCACGTGGGCTTGGCGAATTGCCGCTAGTGCGCGTCCATTCGGAGTGTCTGACTGGCGACGCCTTCGGCTCGCTGCGCTGTGACTGTGGCCCCCAACTTGAGGCTGCCTTAGCTACTGTCGCTGATGAAGGGGGAGCTGTTGTTTACCTGCGGGGCCATGAAGGCCGTGGCGTGGGGTTACTGGCCAAAGTGGCGGCCTATCAGCTACAAGATGGCGGGCAAGACACAGTCGATGCACAGTTGTCGCTGGGCTTACCTGTGGATGCACGTGAGTACGGAGCAGCGGCTGCCATTCTCCAGGCAGAGGGAGTCTTGGAGGTGGAACTGATCACCAATAACCCAGACAAGGCATCCGGTCTTGAGGCTGGGGGTATCCGGGTGGGCAGATTGCGGCCGTCGATTGTTTCGCCCAACCCAATCAATGCGTCATATCTATCAACCAAGCGGGACAAGCTAGGGCACCTGCTACCTAATCCGAAGGAGGCCTGACATGGCTGGAACAGGATCACCAAAACTTAGCGTCGACGGGCGGGGGCGCCGGATTGCTGTCGTTGCAGCGTCGTGGCATGAAACAGTCATGGATAGTCTGCTGAGCAATGCCATAGATACCTTGACGGCTGCGGGAGCCGAGTTCGAGGTGGTGCGGGTTCCCGGTACATTCGAGCTACCCGTGGCTTGTGCCCGGTTGGCTGATATGCCACGAGTTGCAGGGGGTTTTGACGGCTTTGTCGCTCTCGGTGTTGTAATCCGCGGTGGCACTGCGCACTTCGAATACGTCTGCCAGAGCGCCGCATCTGGGCTGACCGAGGTCATGGTGCGTACTGGCAAACCCATTGGCTTTGGGGTATTGACTTGCGACGATGACCAGCAGGCTTTGGACCGGGCCGGTCTACCAAACTCGCTGGAGAATAAAGGGCAGGAAGCAGCAGAAGCTGTGCTGGTAACGCTGACGAATCTGGATGCGGTATGTGGCACAGATCGTTGATGCTCGTACTTCTGTCTACAAGCTAATTCTTTTGCTGTACCCAGCACAGCGACACGGGACTGTGCTGGGGGCCGTGCTGGCTCATATTTCGGTGCGGCTTGAGAAAAATCAAAAATCTGGAACCAAAGTGATTGGTGCTGCGTCATAACAAGACAATGCGATGGCCGCATGACTTATTTACTGATGGAGATCGTGAGATGTCGAACAGCACACTGAGTGTTTCAGTGCCAGCGTGCACGACCCTGGCTGATCTATTCCAGCACCGTTTGTTGGAAGACCCCCCAGCAGCATCTGCGCTGAGCGCTTCTGAGCGCCGCCTTACTGCTGCTTTGACGGCCCGAGCTGCCCAAGCCTGCGAAGGCTGCCCACTCAAAGCACAGTGTCTCCATGATGCGATCGTGCAACATGACGTTGCCGGATACGTTGCTGGCACGACTTTGCGTGAGCGTAATCAGTTACGTAAGCAACTGAGAGTTCGAGTCGAAAGCGAAGATCTCGATACCCTCGCCGGGGTGGTAAATGCGCATCGGCAGGTTAATCATGAGGAGGTGCTGCGGCTGCGTCGCGCAAATCCTGACGAGTCGTTGGACAGCATCGCTCATCGTTTGGGCTGCTCGCTATCTACGGTGAAGCGGCACTTGCGTAAGGCAAGAGCTGGGCAAGGGAAAGCAACAATTTCTGTAGTTCGACCAACCCCAGATCAGGTTTGGGAAGCCGCAAGTGAATATCACGCGGGCCCGCGACGTCGTGTAGCTGTGGCGTAAACCTTACTTACGTGTGTAAACAGATTCTGTCTAGGCGAACCACGTGCGTAGTTCGCGCCAAGTGCCGCCCTCGGGAAAGCTATCGGTGACGTGGTCGGCAGCAGCAATGGCAAGCGCGGAGCCATCGCCTAATGCGACCCCGCGTCCAGCCCAACGCAACATATCGACGTCATTAGAACCATCACCAATAGCAAGAACATCCGTCGGGTCAATACCAAGATGGGCGCAGACCCAAGACAGGCCTGTGGCTTTATTGACTCCTGGCGGACTGATATCAAGCCACGCAGTCCAGCCAACGAAATAGGACACTCCCTGCAGCCCGAGTTGTTCTGCCAAGGCTCGAAAATCGGTGTCATTAGCATCGTCGTCACGCACGATGACGCGAGTGACGGGTTCTGTCCCAAGCTGTTCTAAGTTCTCGTAGGTCAGTATCCCGGCTAACTCACCATCGGGGAATGGTTTAGTCAGGCGGTAGCCCCGCCCCAAATCTTCTACTGCGATAGCAGCGTGCGGGGCTAGAGCGTGAACTCTCGCGATGATCTCAGCAGCATCGAAGGTGATAGAGCGTTCTACTGTATAGGGCGGGTAGGAAGCCACGACCGCCCCATTGGTGCATACATGTGGCCCCGGAGGCAGCTCTAACCGCTCAATAATCGGCAAGGTAGCATGCCAGGATCTCCCTGTCGCAATAGCAATGGGCACCCCAGCTTGCTTGACCTGCGCAATCGCTTCAACGATCTCGTTAGGCATAACGCCGTCATGATCGACAAGCGTGCCATCAATATCGAGAGCAACGAGTGCAGGCCGCCAGCCAGGATCAAGCATTACTTCTTGACTGGCTCGATGACTGAGCAACCCATGAATGGCTGCAATGCTTCCGGAATCCGTACCGAGCCATCAGCTTGCTGGTGGTTTTCCAGGATCATGACAATCGGGCGAGCCATGGAGCATAACGTTCCGTTGAGAGTTGCAACCGGCTTAACTTCACCAGAAATGCGCTGTCTGATATTCAAGCGACGGCTCTGGAACTCCGTGCAGTTCGACGTCGAGGTGATCTCACGGTACTTGCCCTGAGTTGGCACCCAGCCGTAGCAATCAAACTTGCGGGCAGCAGACAGACCCAAATCGCCAGCAGCGACATCGAGCACCTGATACGGGATTTCCAGTGCCTCAATGAACTCCCGCTCAAAGCCTAATAGCTTCTCATGCCACTGCTCAGCCTCAGCCGGATCACAGTAGACAAACATCTCTACCTTGTCGAACCAGTGGACCCGGAAAATGCCGCGGGTATCTTTGCCGTAGCTACCAGCCTCGCGGCGGAAACACGGCGAGTAACCGACGTACTGGAACGGTAAAGCCGCACCATCGAGGATTTCGTCGGCGTGCATACCGGCAAGAGCCACCTCAGAAGTACCGACAAGGAGTAGATCATCCTTAGGTAGCGAGTACACCTCATCGTTCTCGCTGGTTTGATCGAGGAACCCGGTACCTTCCATAGCCGATGGCTTCACCAGTGCAGGCGGAATGATGGGGGTGAAGCCCCACTTGTATGCCATCGACATTGCAAGGTTCAGCAGCGCAAACTCAAGTTTGGCGCCGCTACCTTTCAAAATATAGAAACGGCTTCCAGAAACTTTGGTGCCCCGCTCCATATCGATGGCACCTAGCATTTCGCCCAGCTCAAGATGATCGCGCGGGGTGAAACCCTCAGCGGCGAAGTCACGAGGAGTGCCGTGAGTATCAATGACGACGCCATCGTCCTCACCGCCAGCTGGAACCCCATCAATGACGAGGTTGCCGAGTTTCTTCATTGCACTTAGGTAGGAGGCATCTGCTTCATGTGCGGCAGCTTCCAATTCCTTAACCCGAGCAGAAAGCTCCTTAGTTTGAGCCAAGATAGCTTGTTTAGCTTCGCCCTGAGCGGTAGCTACCGACTTACCTAGCTCTTTTTGCTGAGCGCGCACACTTTCGTAACTATTAATGGCAGTGCGACGAGCCTCATCAGCAAGAAGAACCGCATCGACATTCTCGAGTGATTCGCCACGTAATTTTTGGGAATTACGGATGCGGTCAGGGTCGGTGCGAAGCAGTTTCGGGTCAATCATGTCTTTAGCCTACCGGTGTGCACTGACA
>CAMQXE010000100.1 GCA_947038745.1 uncultured Propionibacteriaceae bacterium
ACCTACCCATGTTAGTCGTCTAGAGACTGTTAACTAACCACCAGAAAACCACTCGATCTTGCCGAGTTGTTCCCTCCGACTCTCAGAAATCTGGTGGTTTGTCACATAATTAGAGGTGTTGCTTTCCTGCAGTACCGCTCCAGAGCAACAACGTGACAGCTTATTAGCTCTCCCCAGAGAAAGGGCATCAATGGATGACTCAGTAATGGAAGCTCTTTTACAAGCGGTTCAGAGCAACCCCAATGACGCTGCGCTCCGACTCCACCTGGCTGAGTTACTGCTAGCAGCAGGACGCCCCTCTGAAACCATTCATCACTGTGCCCTCGTCTTGACTAAGGACCCCTCCAACAGCAAAGCACTGCATCTTCTCTCCGGTGCCAGCCAAGCTACTTCAACCATCACCACCACGGAGAGCAGCAGTATCTCTACTCACGCTGCACCTGCTCCCGATGCCTTCGACTGGGAACGCGTTGAGCGGGAGCTAGATGGCCCTGCCCCTGCTTTCACCGACCCAAAAGATCTCCAAACTCCACCTACTGACATCTGGGACGTAGAGGCCAGCACCGTACACCTCTCAGACGTCGGCGGCATGGAGGAAGCCAAACGCGCCATTGACTTGCAGTTCCTAGCGCCACTGAGAAATCCCGAGTTGAGCAAGGCCTTCGGGAAGGCATTGGGCGGAGGGCTTCTCATGTACGGCCCGCCCGGCTGTGGCAAGACCTTCATCGCCCGCGCTATTGCTGGTGAGATGGGCGCAAAGTTCATCAATGTAACCGTTGCCGACATCCTCACTATGTATGTGGGACAGAGCGAACGTAATCTCCATGAACTCTTTTCCGTTGCCCGACAGCAGGCCCCAACCGTGATCTTCTTCGATGAGGTCGATGCAATTGGCGCCAAACGCCAGTCCAACGCCGGTAGCCAATCCACGCGAAACGTCACCAACCAGTTACTCTCCGAGCTAGATGGAGTAGACAGCAATAATGAAGGTGTCTACGTCATTGCCGCCACAAACCGTCCATGGGACCTCGACGCCGCACTCCGCCGCCCAGGGCGTTTTGATCGAACAGTGCTCGTATTACCTCCAGATCAAGAAGCTCGCCATGCGATCTTTAGGCATCATCTTAAGAATCGACCAGTAACTGGAATCGATCTAGAACTTCTTTCCAAGCAGTCAGAAGGTCTTACCGGGGCCGATATCGCCGGGGTGTGTCTACATGCTACAGAAACCGCACTTCAATCATCGCTACAACTGGGCGAAGTACGCATGATCACTATGAATGACTTACTCACCGCATTGAAAGAAACTCGCCCTAGTTCTGGCGCTTGGTTCTCTAACGCCCGCAATGTAGTGACGTATGCCAATGGCGACGGACAATATGACGAGTTGAAGCGATACATGAAGTCCCGGAAACTGCTGTGACTAATCCTGAATCTTTACAGTCACGCCTGGATCGAGTCCAGGTACTTCATGATCTAGGAAAACTAGACCACGCCATTGAGGAAGCTGGACGAGTCGTCGTCGATTTTGATAATTCGGCCGATGCCCACTATGGGCTAGCCATTTGTTTGAACCAAGCTGGGCACATACCCCAGGCGAAGGAATCTTGTCAGCGCGCATTAGCTTTAGATCCTGATCACTTTGGTGCTCTTATGCTTGCAACCGATTTCCTAGATTCCTCTGCGGCGAAGCGTGTGCACATGCGGCACATAGCAACGCTCTATCCGCAAAGCGCACATGCCTTAGCTGGATTAGCTTGGCTAGAGCAAAGTAACCCACGGTCGCGGCACGCCCAAGTCAAAGATCTTATCGAGAAGGCGTTATCCCTGGAACCACACGATGTATGGGTATTGACTACAGCGTCTCGGATATACCATTCAATCGATCGCAAACGATCCCAGGAGCTCTTAGCTCAAGCGCTCGAACTTGATCCTTCTAATTCACTAGCACTTTCAGCCAAGGCTCTCCATGCCGAGCAGATGCCGATGGTGGAAGATGCGGCTAACGCAGTCACAGCAGCGCTAGCAGTATCGCCTGGCGACGAGATTCTCGAATCTGCTACAACTCAGCTTGCCGGAAAAGTAACCAGGCCGCTGGCAAAGATGATATGGGTCGTTCAAGGTGGAACTCTGGTCATTGGGGGCTGCATGTTCCTACATTCAAGAAATCATGCTGCATCGCCACTGGAAGAGATGAGCTTGGTACTTCAGCTAGGATTATTCTGGATAATGATGCTCATAGCGGGACTCATTTTACTGTTGCCAATGTATCGAGGACTTGGTCCACTTCGGAAAGAGATGATTCGCTCGCAATTCCGCTTCCCACTTGTTCGATACAGAGCCTGGACGATATTAGCGGTATGTGTGACCACGCTAGTCACGATTGGGTTCACCTTGAAATTACTGCCGGTGCTCCTGGTGTCTGCGCTGGGAATAATTGCCCGGCTCCACATACCTAGGCAGCTATTCAAGCTACATCAACGTCGACATAGCAATACGTCCAGGACCTAATACTTACTTCACTAACCACCACGAAACCGCTCAATTTTGCCAGGTTATTCCCTTAGACCCTAAGAAATCTGGTGGTTCGTCACATATCAGTTAGTTCTGCGACGATGCCTGTCACCTCGGATAATGCTCAAGATGTCACACAGGACCTCGTCCCAGCAGAACATGATGTCTTCCCAGGTAAGGCGCATCACCATATACCCCTTCACCAGCGCTACTCTGTCCCGCTTACGGTCTTTGCGATAGTTCGTTAAATCCGTGTGATGTGCGACGCTATCGCACTCAAGAATGAGTTTCTCCCCCACCAGCAGATCCACTCTGCCAATTCCAGAGATAACGACCTGCGTCTTCACTGCAATTCCACGCTTCTGCAATCGGACCCGAACCAGGCTTTCTGAGCCAGACTCTGCTGTTGGATTAATCCAGGAGCGAATCCCGGCAGGAAGAAGTTTGAGGTCCCCTGGAGCGATAAGGCCTAGCCGCAACACACTATCAGTGATTGCGATGACTTCCTCAGCAGTCACACATCGAGTGATACCCTTCCATGCGATCAAAGGGGGATCAACCGGCCAATTAACCGGCCAATCAGCCGGATAGGAACAGCCTGGGGATTTAGGTCCTCGGCGTCGCGCTTCTCGCGGATAGCGGATATGCAACGTATCCTCTAACGGAGTCCAGGCCCCAAACAGTTTCAATGCGCTGACGCAACTTAGGCATCCACCAAGTGCAACCGCCCGTTCCACCTCAGGATGGGCGCTATTTGTGGCATACCACCCCCGGCGTAAACGCCGAAGGCTCCCACCAGCAACCATCTGAGTAATCTGATAACTGCTGTAGGGAAGCTGTCCGCGAGCGCTCACTCCCGTTTTTTGTGCTACCTCCTGCATATTCATGTGACCAGTTTGGAGGTATTTAGATAGTGCTTTCTAGGCTCTCATCTAGATCTGTGGATAAGTCATATTTTACTAACCACCTGAAATGAACCCCAAAGCAGCAACTCTTCCCCTGCATCCCTTGAAATCTGGTGGTTAATCGGATCTCAACGCAAAACCTCAATCGGGCGTTACGCCATGATGTCCCCCATGCCAGTGGCATGAGGGACATCATCATGAGTGATTTAATCGAGGTAGTCGCGCAGTACCTGGGAACGTGATGGGTGACGCAACTTCGACATCGTCTTGGACTCGATCTGGCGAATACGCTCACGCGTAACACCGTAAACCTTGCCAATCTCATCAAGAGTCTTGGGCTGTCCGTCAGTCAGACCAAAGCGCATCGAAACCACGCCAGCTTCACGCTCGGAAAGCGTATCCAAGACGTCATTGAGTTGCTCTTGAAGCAACGTAAAGTTCACCGCATCAGCAGGAACAACAGCCTCAGAGTCCTCGATCAGATCACCGAACTCAGAATCGCCATCCTCGCCAAGGGGGGTGTGCAGCGAAATCGGCTCGCGACCGTACTTCTGCACCTCGACGACCTTCTCCGGGGTCATATCGAGTTCCTTGGCCAATTCCTCCGGGGTTGGTTCGCGGCCAAGATCTTGCAACATCTGACGCTGGACTCGGGCCAACTTGTTGATGACCTCAACCATGTGAACCGGAATACGAATCGTACGAGCCTGATCGGCCATAGCGCGTGTAATGGCCTGCTTGATCCACCACGTCGCATAGGTAGAGAACTTGTAACCCTTGGTGTAGTCGAACTTCTCAACAGCGCGAATTAGGCCAAGGTTGCCTTCCTGAATGAGATCCAAGAACAGCATGCCGCGTCCGGTGTAGCGCTTGGCTAAGGAGACAACAAGACGCAAGTTAGCTTCAAGCAAATGGTTCTTAGCGCGGTGCCCATCATTGGCGATCCACTCGAAATCTTCGCGGTCTGCAGGCTTGATCTTGATCTTCTCATCGCCAAGTTTCTCCTCGGCAAAGAGTCCTGCCTCAATCCGCTTTGCCAGCGAAACCTCAAGTTCTGCATTCAGTAGCGCAACCTTGCCGATGAGTTTCAGGTAGTCCTTAACCGGATCGGCGGTAGCACCTGCAGAAACAACCTGCTGCTCAGGTTCGTCAGCATCATCGGCATCCGAAATTGAGAAACCCTCATCAGTGCTGGGAGCAACCAGTTCTTTTTCTAGCTCAGCTTCTTCTTCGGGCTTGAAGTTGGATTCATCGACGTCATCTAGGGTTCGCTTCTTGCCAACCTTGAGGACGACATCATCACCATCGAGCGTAGCTTCTACTTCCGTGGAGCTTTCCGCTAGCTTCGATAGCGCCTCAGCCGTAGTTAGTTCGCTGCTGTCTGCAACAGGACTCACCGATTTCTTTGCGGCAGCCTTCTTTGCAGGGGCCTTCTTCTTCGCCGTAGCTGCTTCCTCAACGACGACAGGTTCAGCAGCCTTTGGGGTCTTCTTCGCTGCGGTTTTCTTGGTAGGCGCTGCTACTGCTTCGACCTTAGTTGCAGTCTTCTTTGCTGCTGGCTTTTTTGAAGCAGCCTTCTCTGCTGGAACCTCTGCAACAACCTTTGTTGGCTTAGCTGCGGCCTTCTTTGCTGGCTTAGCAGCAGCCACTGGAGCTACGGATTCGGCTGCCTTTGCGGATGCCTTTGCAGTAGCTGGCTTCTTCGCGGCAGTCTTCTTTGCAGGTGCCTCAGCTTTTTCAGGGGTAGCTTTTTTAGCAGCTACCTTTTTGGCTGGCGTCGATGCGGCGGGTTCGCGTGGGGTCACAGGCTTGCCTCTCAGGACCAATTTCGGGTTAAGGGCGCACAAACACCGGCTGGTGTCAATGGGCCACTAACTATTCTGCCATGCACTAAGCTATATCCCTAACGGACTTATCTAGCTATTGTTCTCTTATGACTGAACTTCGTCCCCCGATGGCTGAGCGCCGTCCCCAGACTCGTGTCTTCCATGATGATGTAGTCACCGACGACTACGAATGGTTACGCGATAAGTCCAACCAGGACGTCATCGACTACATCACCGCCGAGAACGCTTACACCGATGAGCTGACGGCGCACCTCGCTCCACTCACGGGCGAGATTTTCTCGGAGATCAAGACCCGCACCCAAGAGACTGCGCTTTCCGTTGCCCGATTCTCCACTGATAGCCAGGGGC
>CAMQXE010000101.1 GCA_947038745.1 uncultured Propionibacteriaceae bacterium
CTGTGGGGCGGGGAACAATCGGGCCACATCGCCGACGTCGGTTTTGATCTCTACTTGCGCCTTGTGGGGGAGGCTGTGAGCGACTTCCGTTCCGGCGGAGTCACCGAGGTCGAGCCAGAGATGCGTATCGAGCTGCCTGTGGAGGCGCACCTGCCGCCCGATTACGTGGAATCCGAGCGCCTGCGGCTGGAGATGTACAAGCGTCTTGCGGCCGTGCGCGACGATGCCGATATCGAGGCCGTGCGCGCGGAACTCACCGACCGGTACGGCACACCGCCTCCCGAGGCTCTGGCGCTCATCGACGTCGCGCGGTTCCGCCTGCAAGCAAAGATGGCTGGTATCACTGAGATCGTCTCGATGCCGAAGTTCATCCGGTTTGCTCCCGCGAATCTAGCTGAATCGCGCGTCCTGCGGGCTCAGCGGCTCTACCCAGGGACGGTGTTCAAGCCCGACTCTATGCTGGTCCCGCATCCGGGCCTCGTTGACGACGAGATCCTCGCTTGGGGCAAGAACCTCATCAATGCACTCTACGCGGAGACTCCCGTCGGCTAACCACGTTCGTGCTCGTCGATCTCTGCGCGCCACGCCGAGATCAGGGCACGTGCGTCGGCCAGCGCGGCTTCCTTACGACGTATCACCTCGTCGAGATCTTTCAGCGCCTGCTTGGCTGTACCGAGGCGCTCGGCGGCGGTCATCCCGGGTTGTTTGGCGGCCAACAGTTGCCGGACAACACTGAGGCTGAACCCTGCGTCACGGAGCGACGCGATGATCCCGAGCTGGTCGAGCACGTTCTCGGCGTAGCGGCGACGGCCGGCTGAATCGCGCGCCGGGGGAGGGATCAGCCCCTCATGTTCGTAGAACCGCAGTGTGTCTGGGCTCATTCCACTGCGTGCGGCAACCTCACCGATAGGAAGTAACATGCCAGCAGAATAGGCCCACGACGACGCTCACCACGCAGAGCCGGACAAGGTGATGGCTGAGATGAAACTCAGAGATGGAGCATCCCCAGATGAGGGGTCCTGCCATCGCGAAAATGCCAGCGACGAGTGCTGCAACGAAACATGCGCGGCTTCCCAGCCCGCAGAAGTAGCAGATAACAGCCGCCCCAGCAGCGATTCCCGACAGGGCATAGAGCCCACCTGAGATCCCCGCGAGGGGCTGGGATGCCCCAACTTCGCGGGCTTGCTGCGTGCTGAGGTACGAGGTGGCCAGCTGGAGAAGGGCCGCCAGCGCGAGGGGGGCCACCCGAAGAAGCGTGATCAGAATTTTCATAGCAAGGATGTTAGGAGCTGGAGTTAACTCCATGTCAACCTAGTCTTGAACGATAGATCCGGATCTGTCTTTGGCCTGAGCGCAAGGTGGGGCTGACGTCAGACACGCGTTGCGGTTACGATGGCTGGGTGAACAAGACTGCCCCTTCCCTCGTTGCCCTTGCCCTGCTAGTACCGGTCACCCTCTCTGGATGCACCATGCCGACGACGGCTGCCACCGTCGCAAAGTCCACGATTACTGCTGCTAGCGTGGAAAAAATCTGTGCAGAATTGCCCAACGTTGACCAGGGGGATCTGGAGTACTGCCCCCAGGTGGTTTTGACGTGGCTCGTTCGTGGTGAGATTGCACAGCAACTTGCCCAGGACGAGCAAGCCCCGATCACAGATGCTGAGATCAGCAGCGTAGAAACCGCGATGAAGGGGCTCGAAGCTCTCACCAAGAATGAGATCACTAAGCCATTCGGACTAGCCATCGAGAAGTTCGTCATCGTCAATGCACGTTCTGCTACAGGAACAGATGCAAGCTCTACAGATCCAACCGCAAAGATGTCGATCATGGCTGCTCAGTACGCGCCAACTATCAACCCGCGCTATGGACAGTGGCAGCCGCAACTTCTTGGCGTTTCCCCCAAAGCTGGTCCGCAGGCAGTGCAATACGCTGTTCCGGCTGCGAAGAAGTCCTAATAGGCGCAAACGCTATTGAGTCATGCTCCATGAGCATAGATAAATTTGCGCGTCCCGAAATTTGTCAGACGCCGGGGATGCTTCTGGAAAGTTAGTAGGCTAGGAGCCCTAAGACATTCCTGACGGAAGGGGCCTGCGTGGCTACCATCGAATCCATCGAAGCCCGCGAGATTCTCGACTCGCGCGGCAACCCCACAATTGAGGTCGAGGTTGTTCTCGACGACGGCGCAGCCGGTCGCGCTGGCGTTCCTTCGGGCGCCTCAACCGGTGCTTTTGAAGCTATTGAACTTCGCGACGGTGACGCTCAGCGTTACGACGGCAAAGGCGTGCTGAAGGCCGTCTCCAACGTTGTTGAGACGATCCAGCCCGAGATCCTCGGCATGGAGGCCTCCGAGCAGCGCTACATCGATCTGGCCATGCTTGAGCTAGACGGCACCGACAACAAGGCCAAGCTCGGCGCGAATGCCATCCTTGGCGTATCGCTGGCCGTTGCCCATGCCGCAGCCCAGTCGGCAGATCTGCCGCTCTACCGCTACATTGGCGGGCCGAACGCTCACATCTTGCCTGTGCCGATGATGAACATTCTCAACGGTGGCGCTCATGCTGACTCCGACGTCGATATTCAGGAGTTCATGATTGCTCCTATCGGTGCGGCAACCTTCGCAGAAGCCCTCCAGATGGGCACCGCGGTCTACCACTCACTCAAGAGCGTGCTCAAGGCCAAGAAGTTAGCGACCGGCTTGGGCGATGAGGGCGGCTTCGCGCCGAACCTGCCCAGCAACCGTGACGCGCTTGATCTCATCATCGAAGCGATCAAGAAGGCTGGCCTCACGCCGGGCAAGGACATCGCGCTCGCGCTCGACGTCGCTGCTTCTGAGTTCTACAAGGACGGCAAGTACCAGTTCGAGGGCAAGGAAAAGACCTCTGACGAGATGATCGCGTACTACGCCGAACTCGTTGCGGCTTACCCGCTGGTTTCGATTGAGGATCCGCTCAACGAAGAAGATTGGGACGGCTGGAAGAAGATCACTGCTGAGTTGGGCGACAAGGTTCAGCTCGTTGGCGACGATCTATTCGTCACCAACTCCACCCGCCTGCAGAAGGGCATCGATGAGTCGGCGGGCAACGCTTTGCTCGTCAAGGTCAATCAGATCGGTTCGCTCTCTGAGACCATCGACGCTGTCGAATTGGCACACCGTAGCGGTTTCCGTTCGATGATGTCGCACCGTTCGGGTGAGACTGAGGACACCACTATTGCCGATCTCGCGGTCGCTCTTGGCTGTGGCCAGATCAAGACCGGTGCTCCGGCACGTACTGAGCGCGTTGCTAAGTACAACCAGCTCCTGCGCATCGAAGAAGATCTTGACGATGCGGCGTCCTATGCTGGCGCAGCGGCGTTCCCGCGCTTCAAGGCGTAAGGCAACTAGACTGGCTCTTATGGAGATCCAGTGATGGCGCATAATTCGCGCCGCCAAGCACGATCCGGGGCGGGCCCGGGGCGAGCACCTCGCTCCAGGCCCGTTCCTCGTTCGTCTGCATCGTCTGCAAAAGCGCAGCCAGCGACGTCAAAACGGGCTTTGGCCCGCCCAAAGAAACATGTTGGGGTACGGATTACTCGTCGAGCTGTCGTGGTTCTCGTTATCTTTGCGCTCGTCGTATTGAGCTGGGCTAGAAGCATCACGACCTATTTCCGGATGCAGCATGAATTGTCCGAACGACAGGCTGCGGTTGCGCAAAAGCAAGCCTCTATTGATTCTCTCGAAGATCAGCTACAACGTTGGCAGGATCCAAACTATGTGCGGTCTCAAGCCCGTAACCGTCTTGGGTGGGTAGTCCCAGGAGAGACCGGTTTTGTCGTTCTTGATGCCAATGGCCGTCCGATAAATGGTTCTTCCACAGTAGCTTCAGCGCAGCCTAAAGACAGTAAACATGAGCTGGTGTGGTGGGAGAAACTCACTGACTCTATCGCCGCTGCAGATGCTCCGGCGCAGCAAGCGCTATCTGGTAGCCCTACGGCTGCCCCAACAAAGAAATAATCATGCCTATTACACCTATGACTGCTGCCGATCTTGATGCGGTAGAGGAACAACTCGGACGTCGCCCCCGTGGCGTCGTCGGATGCGCTTATCGTTGCTCGTGTGGCACGCCTCTGGTCGTCGCAACAGCACCAGTGCTTGATGATGGCTCGCCTTTCCCGACGACCTACTACCTCACTTGTCAGCGGTTAGCGGCTGAGATTTCTCGTCGGGAAGCGTCCGGACTGATGCAGGAGATGACGGCTAGGCTCGCAGAAGATCCCGAGCTTGCACAGCGTTATTTGCAGGCCCACGAGTCTTATTTGGCTGATCGCGAGCGGCTTGCTAGTGAACTTGATCTCCCAGTTCCAGAAGCCATCGCAACTACGACCGCAGGCGGTATGCCGTTGCGGGTGAAGTGTCTCCATGCGCTGACTGGACATGCACTGGCAGTAGGCCCGGGGGTTAATCCATTTGGCGATGAGGTCGTTGCTGATCTTGGCGACTGGTTTGCTCAGCCTTGCGCTCACCAAAGGCATAGCTGATGCGAGTCGGAGCTATTGATTGCGGTACCAACTCGGTACGTCTGCTGATTGCAGAGTCAGGTGCTGATGGTTCTTTGGTCGAGATCTGCCGATTGTTGGAACTGACGAGGTTGGGTCAAGGCGTTGATGCTACTGGCGAGTTTGCTCCGGAAGCACTAGCGCGCACCTTGTCCGCTGTAGCGAGCTATGCAGACGTTATCGCGCAACACCAAGTCGATGTGGTGCGGTTCGTGGCAACTTCTGCTGCTCGTGACGCTAGCAATCGTGAGGCGTTCTTTAGCGGGGTGCGAGAACGTCTCGGGATCGAGGCAGAGATCATCAGCGGAGATGAAGAAGCCCGCTTGTCTTTTGCGGGTGCTCGTTCAGCTTTACCTGAAGTTGCTGCACCAGTTTTGGTAATTGATATTGGCGGTGGCTCGACGGAGCTGGTTCTTGGCCAGCACAACGAGATTATTTTTGCCAAATCGCTCAATATGGGTTCGGTGCGGTTGCGTGAACGCTTCCTCCACGATGATCCGCCTAGCCCAGAGCAGATCGAGTCAGCGCGAGCATTCGTCGATGGCATGTTGGATGCGTCAGGGTGCCCCTTTGGCGATGCTGCAAGTTTTATTGGTGTGGCCGGCACCGTAACGACACTATCTGGCGCTTACCAGCGTCTTTCTGTCTACGATCGGGAACGGGTGCATGGGTCGCGGCTTAGCGCCAATGATCTTACGGCTCTCTCTGAGCAACTATTGACCTGGAGCGTGGCTGATACGTTGCGCTATTGTCCATCAATCCAGCCAAAACGCGCAGAAGTGATCTGCGGCGGTTCGATTATTGCGCAGCGAATAGCAGCGCGGGTATCTATAGATATGGTCATTAGCGAGGCAGATATTTTGGATGGGATTGCGCTAGAACTGTTACGTACTGGGGCATCGTAGGCACATCGATATTTAGCTACGCTGATTGCGCATGCGTTGTTTGCCGGTGATACCGAGATCGGCAAATGCGCGCAAACCTGGTAACTTTGGAGTATGCCCTCGTAGCCCAATCGGCAGAGGCAAGCGGCTTAAACCCGCTCCAGTACGGGT
>CAMQXE010000102.1 GCA_947038745.1 uncultured Propionibacteriaceae bacterium
CAAGCTCAAGTGCTACCTCGAGTTCCGTCAAAGTGCTGCCGAGTCTGGCGATATTCCGGCAGCTAGGCGGCGGGCCGCTATAGCCATTACAAAGTTACGGACCGAGCTTGCCGCTGCTCTAGGAATTGACGCCTAGCCCTACCAGAGCACAAGTACGTGACGCCCTACTCCGGAAAACTCCCAGGTAATCCGGCACGGCACGATGCCATCCCCATTAGTCGGGTAGAGCACTTCAGTTTCGACATCGATGGCAAGCCCGGCGCGTTGCGCTGCTAATACTGGCTCCCAGATATGTTTCGCAGCCTCCGCAACTCCTATCGGCCCCACAAGCAGTTCTGGGGCGTTATTTCGTGCCAGTTCTGGCGGGAGCAGGGGGAAGGCCTCTAGCCGCCCTTGTTCCAGGTATGTAGCGACGTTAGCGTCGGTAATCCCAGACCAGTCGCACGGATTCGTTAAGGTCACGACGAGTCCGCCAGGAATAGTTCTAACCTCAGCCCCCACTGGCGTGATCACCGTTGGCGATTGGTGCTTCTTCCCGAAACCAAACATGCCACGAGGCTAACGCACCAGCATCAGAAAATAACAGTGGTGGGCGTTGCAGCTGCAACGCCCACCACGAGAAATTTCTGATCTTAGCCTTGTGTTGGCGGCTGCCACGGAGCTACCGGTTCAGCTACCGGTTGGGGAATCGGATCTGGACGCGAGAACATTGGCGGTAATGTCGCCGCTGGGTTTAGCGCAGAAGCCTCGTGCTGTTCCATTCGGCGAGCAGCCGTTACATGCTCAAGTTCCTCAGCAGCCTTGATCGCATCAACGACTGCTGCATCTGCAGAGCCATCTTGAGCGTCTTGTGCCGCAATCTCAGCAAAAACGTCGATCTTTTCTGGGGCTTTCCACTCCCCTGTGGCTGCTGCTGGAATCGCCGAGCCACCTGCCTGCGGCAGGCCGCCGCCCGCAAGAGAGCCAAGTCCCTTAAGAGCATCGTTTAGTTCGCTAGGCACGATCCACATCTTGTTGGAGTCCCCACGCGCAAGAGTCGGCAACATCTGCAAGTACTGGTATGCCAATAGACCTTGATCGGGTTGCCCAGCATGAATCGCATTGAAAACTGTGGTGATAGCTTGAGCTTCGCCTTCAGCACGTAGCATCTTTGACTGACGATCTGCCTGCGCCCGGAGAATAGCTGCCTCACGCTCACCTTGCGCACGTAACACGGCTGATTCCTTCTCGCCTGCCGCAGAGAGCACCTGGGACTGACGCTCACCTTCTGCGATCAAAACTGCGGCACGCTTATCGCGCTCTGCACGAGCACCCTTTTCCATCGCATCGCGAATCGTGGCGGGCGGTTCGACAGCACGCAACTCAACGCGATTGACCTTGATACCCCACTTACCTGTGGCCTCATCAAGAACCATGCGCAGTTTCTGGTTGATCTCCTCACGGCTGGTAAGAGTCTCTTCTAGATCCATACCACCAATGATGTTTCGCAATGTCGTCATCGTGAGCTGCTCGATGGCAGCTTCAAAGTTCTGAGCCTCATAAGCTGCGCGAACTGGATCAACAATCTGGAAGTAGATTACCGAGTCGATATTGACCGAGAGGTTATCTTCGGTGATGACCCCCTGAGGTGGGAATGGTCGTACCGCTTCACGCATATCGAGGTTATAGCGGACCTTATCGATGATGGGGATCACCAAATGCGGCCCCGGCTCTAGGACGCGCTTGAACTTTCCCAAACGTTCCACCAAACCAACTGACTGCTGGCGAATGACGCGCACGGACTGCACCAGCAAAGTCACGACAAAGACCATTAAAACAGCAAGCGCAATAATACTGAACTTCATAATTTCTCTCCTTAGTACAGCTGCTGACGCGTTGTGCTTACGACTGCGGTAACCCCGTCGATTGCCCCCACCACAACGTCTTCACCTGGCTGAATGATCTGCCCAGGTAACGCGGCTCGCGCAGACCAGATCTGTCCATCAACCTTGATTTCTCCACCATCTTTTGTGATGACCGATGTTGCTGTTGCTGACGAGCCGATGACGCTTTCTAACTGCGAGCGGTAGCCGGGGGCGTTACGAAACTTAGCGAGCAGCGACGGACGAAGAAAGAATAGTGTCGAGCAGCTCACCGCAATACCGACCAAAGCCTGCACCCAAACCAGATCTGGAGCAGCAAGTGATACTAGACAGGCAGCAAAAGCCCCCGTGGACAACATCAAGAGTGTGAGATCAAGGGTAAGCAACTCAGCAGTAGCAAGAACCAGACCTAGCGCTAGCCAAAGCGACCAGACATTCTCAGTGAACCACTCCATTTACGCTCCTTACCCAGCGGGATTACCCCATCTTGGCATGGTTGAGGGGCAATAGCGAGAGCCGCCCTGCTGGTTTCTGCAACACAGCGCTGTTATCGCGTAATCTGAACCTATGACGCGACCTCGACTAGCACTTGTACCCTTGGTCTGCGTTGTGGCATTTAGTGCTGGTTGCCAGCCCTCATCAGGAGCAGCAACTCCCACCCCTACAGCAACTAGCACCACTCCAGCTCTGAACTACCTCGCTAGCGGGGTAGCCGCAGCTAAGCTCCAAGAGTTAGCTGATGCCTCCGGATCGTCGACGTTATTGCAGGCCAAGATTTCGGCTGGTGATATCTCACTGGCAGTTCTCGACGCAAAAGGCAGCGCTTCCACCTGGAGCTTTCGCAATGGCATTCCCACCAAAGTTGATGGTGACCTCGCCTACGTTGGTCAAGCCGCGTTTAAGCTCAGCGATTTTAACCTCACCGATCTCACTACAGTCTGTGCCCAAGCCGGAGCTCTAGCTGGCAATACCACAAACCAAGAAGTACAAATCGTCGAATATTCTGGCGGACAGACCTATCTCACTGTTACCACGCAGCCAGAATCAATGACCATATTCTTCCGTCCAGACGGAACCTTGGTCCCAATCCTGGACTACAGCGAATCAGGACCAGAAGCCTTCGCCACTGCGCTGGATTCAATTACTGCTGGAGAACAAGACGTAACCGCTATTGGCTATGATCCCGCGCTGGGTCTGTATGCCGAAAAACCAGATACCGCTACTGGCATGGTACGCATCGTGCGCTCAGCACGTTTTCCTGCCCGGACTGAGCACCATGCCACAAAACCAACTACTGCGGCCTTCGATCCTAGGCTTATCCCCGCAGAGACACTTGCGAAACTTGTGGCACGCTTCGATAAGCAAGGAAAGTTCACTCTCGTCATTGACCGACGTGAAGGTATGCGTGAGCCATTGATCCATGTCCAAGCTGATGGCAAGCAGTTGATCACCGATCTAGCCGGAAACGACGTCACCCGCAGTATCGGCGCTACGCGCTAGATAGCTTTAACACCACATAACGGCTACTGCCGGGCTCCTCAACAGAAGGAAGCCCGGCAGTAGCCGTATACAGAGACTTAACGTGCGTCAGGGTAAGTGGAGAAGAAGCCCAGCTTTACGGCGTCTTCACGAAGCTGCTCGCGGGCATTGGGATGCGCCGCATTCTCGATGAGGTTGTAGGCCTGCTCACGATCAGTTTTGCAGTACAGATCGGCAAAGCCCTGCTCGGTCACAACGCCCGACATCTGTAGCGATGTTGTTGCTTCGGTGATCTTGCCCACGATCTGAGAGACGTTAGCACGCGGGTGCCACGACCGCATCGCCAAGTACGCATGTCCGCCCGGTGAGTGCATCGCACCGACGATGAAGTCAGTTTGTCCACCCGTACCGGAGTAGATCTTATTCTTGATCCGCGAGGCATTCGCTTGGACGAAGAGATCGACCTGCAACGCAGTATTCACCGAGGTCATCGCTGGTTGAGCCGAGATTAATCCCGGGTCGTTAGTCTTGACTGCGCTCATGAAACGAATCCGATCGTTCATATCGACCCAGTCATAGAGGTCTTGAGTGCCCAGCGCAAAGGAACATACGATCATCCGCTCTGGATCAAGCGCACCTGCGCGGTCCAGCATGAGTGCACCGTCAGACATAAGTTCAGTCCAGACGCCCAAGCCCTGACGATGAGTCAGCGAAGTCAAAACGGCATCGGGCATCGCGCCGATACCTGTCTGCAAAGTCGCACCATCAGGAACCCGCGAGGCAATAAGTTCACCGATGTAATTGGACTCATCATCGGCCGGAGCTGGCGAGAACGACAGCAACGGTTCAGTATGCTCAATAGCGAAATCGATGTCAGCAAGGTCAATAACCGAGTCACCATAGGTGTATGGCATCTTCTCGTTGATCTGAGCAACGACTAATGCACCACGAGCCCGAGCTGCTTCAATCGCTGCTGGCAAGATATTGACCTCTGCACCTAGCGAAACCGAGTTGCCTTCAATCCGCGAAACATGAATGCAGACAACGTCTGGCGGCAATTTGGAGGCAAACATCCGAGGCACCAAGGACAGACGCCCTGGGTAATAGTCCATATAGCCACGCATAGCCGGGCCAACAAAGCTAGTTTCATAGCGAACACCCTCACGACGCGGGAGTTCACCCTGCGCGTTGAGCATGTAGAGGCGGTAGGTCTCCAAGGTCTCATCTATGATCCGCAGCAACTCATGTGGCACCAAACTGCCCGTCATGACAACGCGAGGATTCGTCAGATGACCAATGCGCGACTTAAGTGTCGCTTCGTCAACAATACGCATGGTGGTATTTTGCCAGGCTCATTTCTCCGGGTGTGAACAGGCCCCGGTAATTAGACGTTTTCCGCGTTAGCAGCGAAAGTCGTGCAGACATTCGGGTTGCCAGCCTTGTATCCCTTAGCTACCCAGTACTGACGCTGGGCGCTGCTTCCGTGGGTCCAGCCTTCTGGAGAAACCCCGCCTGTGGACTGAAGCTGGATATGGTCATCACCGACAGCTTTAGCAGCCGACACGATGTTATTGAGATCGTCTTGTGACAGCGCCGCAATTGCAGAGTTCTCCAATAGCGGAGCGTTCTTCATCGCAGCCCCAGCGAAGCAGTCTGCCTGTAATTCCAACCGCACCTGGCCAGAACCTGGGCCAGTACCGCCCATTTGATTAGCGCGTGACATATCGCCAGTTAGGTCAGAAATATAGTGACCAAATTCGTGAGCTAGCACGTAGAACTCTGCGCCGTAGCCGTCTTTGGTACCCAACTGGGCAAAGAGCTGACGTAGGAAGGCAATGTCTAGGTAGACCGTCTTATCACCGGGGCAGTAGAACGGGCCTACCTGCGACGATGCTGTACCGCAGGCGGTCTGCACCTGGCCACTAAATGGTTTCATCGCGATCTGCTCATAGCCATTGATCTGCGTGGCCCAGTAGCTCTGGATGGTATTGACATAAGCAACCCAGCGGCAATTCTGATCATTCTTAAGATCAGCGCCGGTACGGCACTGCGCATAAGCGTTCGACGTCGGCGCTTGCGGGTTCTGCGAACCCGTGGTGGCCCCTAAAAGATCGCTAGGGTTGAAGCCGAAAAACAGCGACAAAATAAGAACGAGGATGCCACCGACACCACCGACGGCGATACCTGTTCCACGTCCGCCGCCACTCGAGGGCTGGACCTGTGAC
>CAMQXE010000103.1 GCA_947038745.1 uncultured Propionibacteriaceae bacterium
CGATGACGTACAACCGTCGCGGGCCATGTACTCCATCGACGCGGGAAAGCTCAATATCGCTGGTGGCCGAACCACCCGAGATCCACGTTAAAGGTAGGCGCTGCTCTACGGCTGGGCGCACCTTCTGCATTGCTTCGGGAACGTCAGATACGACCTGGCTAGCGCGTACTACACAGATATGACGGTCTGGAACCAGCGTCAGGGCGCGACGTCCTTGGTCATTATCAAGAGCATGCGTCAAAACAATCGTGCCCGTATCGGCTACACCGGCAGCCGCGCCAGTCAGCACGCCATCAGTCTCATTAAGCTCTGAATGGCTAAGCTGTGGCTCGTCATGGCGCACAGAAATACCAGCCGCCACTAGCGCCTGCTCCCAATCCTTAGCGATGCCGTTCGGCAGCACCAATGAATGTGCATCGGTAGCTTGCGCACCAGCAACGATGGCTTGGGCCACCTCAGCCGGAGAAACGCGAACAACCGTGGCTTGGTAATCAATGACCTTTTCTACAAAGGTAGCGACGACATCATCTTGGGCAATGCCTTGGCCATAACGCCAATCATTGGGGACATCGACAAGTGGGTCTTTCTCGGCGATATCAGTTGTAGCGCGGGCAATACGTGCCAAGATTTCACTGCGTGCATCGGACATCTCTACTTGCCCTCCTTGTTCTTGGACCACCATTGGCGGAAAGTCTGCTTCGGGACCTGATCGACGTCGCGATATTTGAGCCAGCGGTCGGCAATAGGTACAGGCAGCGGACCAAGGCCTCGCTTGCCCAAAGCCTTGCCCGTCAGCGACGAGGCGATCTGGATTTTCTCAAAGTGCTTATGATTGCCGAAAGCCCAGGCGGCACCCTTCATCAGCGCCATTTCTCCAACAATCTCAGGATCACGACGCCACGGGCGGTCTGCCTTCTCGGCCTGGACTACCTTGTGGCGCAGATGAATCATGATGTCGGTGAAGGGAATCTTGACCGGGCACACGTCATTGCAAGCGCCGCACAGTGAACAGGCGTAAGGCAAACCGCGATCGACAGGATGCTCAACACCGCGTAGCTGCGGATTAAGAACGGCCCCAATCGGTCCGGGATAAACCGAGCCATAAGCATGGCCGCCGGTACGTTCGTAGACTGGGCAAATGTTGATGCAAGAAGCACAACGAATACAGCGTAGAACGTCGCGGCCTTCAGGGTCAGCAAGCACCTCAGTACGGCCGTTATCAAGAAGAATGACGTGCTGTTCTTGCGGGCCATCACCAGGGGTAACACCACTCCAGATGGAGTTATAGGGGTTCATCCGCTCACCGGTGGCAGAGCGGGGGAGCAGCTTCAAGAAGATTTCAAGATCGTCGAAGCTGGGAATGACCTTTTCAATGCCCACGATACTGATAAGAGTCTTTGGCAAGGTCAAACACATCCGGCCGTTGCCTTCGGATTCCACAATGACCAGCGAGCCAGTGTCTGCAAGAATGAAGTTGCCACCAGAGACGGCTACCTCAGCTCGTAGAAACTTCTCACGTAGGTGGAGTCGAGCTACGTTAGCAAGCTCGGGTGGGTTTGACGAAATATCGGTAGGAGCTGGGCGCCCGTACTGCTTCATCTCTCGCAAGAAAATCTCACGAACTTCGGCGCGGTTTCGATGGATTGCCGGAACCACGATATGCGATGGGCGATCGTGGCCTAGCTGCACAATCAGCTCGGCGAGATCAGTTTCCCACGCTGCTATACCTTGCTCTTCGAGATATTCGTTGAGGTCAGTTTCTTGGGTTGTGATCGACTTAATCTTGACGACCTCATCGACTCCCTTGGCTTTCGCGATCTCAGCCACAATCTGATTCGCTTCAGCCGCGTCGCGCGCCCAGTGAACGATGACCCCATTTTTAGTGAGGTTTTCTTCTGCCTGGACCAGGTAATGATCAAGATGGCGAGCGGTGCGATCTTTGATGTCCTTGGCTGCGACTCGCAGTTCCTCCCAGTTAGGGGATTCTTCGACGCGCATGGCTCGCTTGTTACGAATCGTCGTCGTAGCGTTGCGCATATTTTTGCGCTGGACGCTGAGTCCAAGCTCGTGTTTAGCGGCCTTAGAGAACTTGGGCATCCCCAAGTAAGTGCCGGGATTATCTGGGGCTGGGGTCAGGCGAGCAACTCCATGGTTGCCTTCGGTGACTCGCTGCAAGGCGTCACTCATGCGGAAATCTCCTCTGTGCTCGCAAGGATCTCGACGATATGAATAGGTTTCACTCCAGAGTTCTGCCGGCTGAGTACCCCGCCGATATTGAGTAGGCAGGAGTTATCGCCAGCAACGACATATTCGGCACCCGTCTCTCGGACATGGCGAGCCTTGTCGGCAGCCATCGCCGCAGAAACATCGGGGTTCTTGATGGAGAAAGTGCCGCCAAAGCCGCAGCACTCTTCCTTGTTTGGAAGATCAACTAAGGTCATGCCACGGACATTGCGCAGCAACTCGTAAGGCTTATCGCCCAAACGTAGAAACCTGCTGCCGTGACATGACGGGTGATAGGTGACGGCATGGGGGAAGTAGGCACCGACGTCAGTTACCCCAAGCACATCGACGAGGAACTCAGGAACGTCGAAAGTGTGGGTTGAGGTATGTTCGACGTCGCGGATGAGCCCGGAATCGCCGGAATGTTTTGCCAGCATCGGGTGCTGGTCGCGCACTGCCGCAGTGCAGGACCCGGAGGGGGCAACGATGTAGTCGTAGCCAGAAAAGGCTGTGACATATTCCTTTACCGTTGGGATTGATTCATCAAAGTAGCCAGTGTTGGTGGTCATCTGACCACAGCAAGTTTGATGACTAGGGAACTCGACGCGGCAGCCGAGCCGTTCTAGCAACGATGCTGTAGCACGTCCAGTGTCAGGGAACATGACGTCGTTGATACAGGTGATAAATAAGCCAACGGTGATACCCGCGCCAGGTTTATCTGGCGTTGTCACCGACCTGGCCGGTGCAGTTGTGATAGTCACGAGGACCTCTTTTCAAAATGGGAAAACTTAGGGGACGAGCCAGCCGAGCACCGGGGTCGACATGAGTCCGACGATGATGCACATGATGGCAAGCAAGATCAGGGAGTAGCGGAAGACCTTGCGCAAAATGGTGGATTCGGAACCGGCCAAACCGATTGCGGTCGCGGCGATGGTCAGTGACTGTGGTGAGATCATCTTGCCGACAACACCGCCAGCCGCACCGGCCCCTACGAGGAGGTTGCGCATTCCATCAACGCCAAGTGTTGAGGTGCCACCGATCTGAGCACCGACGCTGGACTGAAGATTGGAAAAGAGTAGGTTCGCTGAGGTATCCGAGCCGGTCACATAGGTGCCGATCCAGCCAAGGATCGGGGCTAAGAACGGGTAAACTGCGCCTGCGCCGGCGAGGAACAAGCCCAACGCTAGAGTTTGGCCAGAATCTCCCATGACGTAGGCCAAAGCAACGACAGAACCAATGGTCAGTGCAGAGAACTTCATCTTCTTGGTATTGCGCCATAGCTCACCTGCTACGTCGCGAACCGGGACTCGGTAAATTATGCTGACCAAGATTGCGACGATGGCCAGCAATAAGCCTGGCTGAGAGGCGAAGCCCCAGGTGAAGAAGCGGTGGGCTGAAGCCTTGCCGGTTACGCCGTTGAGCTGGGATAGGCCAGGCCAGGGCATCTTCACATCGAGGCTACCGCCGAGGTGCTTGACGGCGGGGATGGCCGCAATCGAGAACACAGCAATGACCAGAATGTAGGGGACTAGAGCCATGAAGATCCGCCCAGCGTTGAGGTCTTTGGCGGAGGTTGTCTGTGCCGGGGTTGTTTCAGTTTCGATCTCGGTCACGAGCGGCAGACCCATGCGCTTGGTTGCTGCTGATCCACCACGGGGTTTCCAGAACCGGAGGAAAACTAGAGCCAGCGCGACAGTGATAACTGCGGCAAAGATCTCCGTGAGGTTGTAGACCGGAGTGCTAGCTACGATCCACTTGGTTGTTCCAAAGATAATTCCGACGAATAAGCCGAAGGGCCAGCATTCTTTGACGCCCTTCTTGCCGTCCATGATTCCCAGAAGAAGGAACGGCACGACGAGGCAGAGCAAAGCACAGATCCGCGCGGTCACTGTTGCTACGGGAGTGACGTCGAGGCCGCCGGTTTTGGCCGCCATGAGCACTGGCAATCCGACAGCGCCGAAGGCAACTGGAACGGTATTAGCGACCAGCGCGGTGAGTGCTGCACGTACTTTGGAGAAGCCAACGGCGATGAGCATTGCAGCAGCGATGGCAACTGGGGCGCCAAAACCAGCGAGGGCTTCCAGCAGCCCGCCGAAGCAGAATGCGATGAGGATTCCGAGCACGCGGGGATCGTCGCTGATGAGGAAGAAGGTACGGCGTAGGTCGTCAAAACGTCCACTAATGACGGTGACCTGATACATCCAGATAGCTGCAAGCAGGATCCATACGATGGGGAAGATGCCGTAGCAGAATCCTTGGAGGCTCGTTGATAGGGCCATTCCGACAGGCATTCGGAAAGCAGCGATAGCTACAAGGAGCGCCATGAACCAGCTAAATAGGCCTGCCAGATGAGCTTTCCAACGCAACGCGCCCAAAGTGATCAGCATGGCAAGGATGGGGATTAGTGCTGCGAGCGCAGACAGCCATTGGTGGCCGAGCGGATTGGTGTTCGGCGTAAAGACCTCAAGAAGGTACATGACCGCTCCATCAGAACGGGTCGGTATTGGTCCGACCATTAGGATGAGCCTAAGCAGGTAGTTGACCTTCGTCAAGTTGATGCGGTGAACTTGGGCTGAACAAGGGAGAACAGTGACGCAACAAGATCACGAGACGGTAATGGGCGGCTTTGATGTTGCTTTGCGCTACATAGAGGGTGCGATCATTCAAGGTCAGCTAAAGAACGGTGATCGGCTTCCGCCTGAGCGTGAACTTGCTGCCGAGATAGGTGTGAGCCGTGGGGCTGTCCGTGAGGCGATCCGAGTCTTGCAGACCCGTGGCATTCTCGTGTCGACGACGGGGCCAGGAAACGGCACGCGAGTGCAAGCTGCGCCTGTACCAGCGTTATCACGGATCGTAGGCCTGCATTTAGCGCTTGGGACAGTGCCGTTTGCTGATCTGACTGAGACGCGAGTGGCGTTGGAACGGGCAGCAGCAGTTGAGGCAGCTAAGCATCGTGACACGAAAGCGATTCAAGAGGCGAGGGCGGCGCTGGAGCTGATGGAGCAAACCGAAGACGTCGATCGGTTCAATGAAGCAGACACGGCCTTTCATATGGGCATCATCAATGCGGGAGCTAACTTGCTCATTCGGCACCTCACGGCGGCAATCCGGGAGGCGGCAGAGTTTCCGATCAAGCTGGCCGAGTCGGGGTTGGAGTCCTGGGTGCCGCTACGTGATGAACTGGTGATTGAGCACCGGGCCTTGCTTCGCGCGGTAGAGCAAGGCGACGCTAATACTGCTGCAGCGCTCGTAGAAGCCCATATTCGTCATGCCTATTCAGTATT
>CAMQXE010000104.1 GCA_947038745.1 uncultured Propionibacteriaceae bacterium
ACTTCAATGTTCTTAATCAGCTTGGCGAACATTTTGCCGCGCTTGGCGTCGATCGCTGCCTTCTTGTGCTTGGTGGTAGCCCACTTGGAATGACCGCTCATAAAACTTGATTCTACTCATGTTCGGCTTCAAGATGGTTAGCCAACCATTCATCAATAGCTTTGGCTCGCTCAATTTCGCCTACAAAGCGTAAGGCGTATGCCAAACGTCTGAGACAATCGAGCGTGATCGAAGAATCGTAACCTTGCTCGTCAGCAGTGTTCTTGGCATCACGAAGGACAAGCGCATACCAATGATCAAATTGCCCTAAATACCGCAACTGCCATAGTGCTCTGGCGGTCAGCATTACTCCTGCAACGCTGGTCCACTGCTGTCTTGCTTCTATCTGTTCAAGAGCAGTCATGATGGTGTCAAGAGCTTGGTTCCAGTGGCCTTCGCGTTCGTAAATAGTGGCAATACGCACTGGTAACAATCCAAAGAGAAAATCACCACTGTCCAATCCCGAATGGCTAGCGTGATGGGCTAACTGTTCGTATGCCCGGACCGCTATTTCTGGCTCAGTGGTGTTCTCGGATGCGGCGAGCTGGGTTTCTTGGGCAAGGAAGAAATTACGCTGCATTCTCGCGCCATCGGAAATTGATTCGACGATCCTTAAGGACGGATAAGGGTCAGTCAGGCCAGACATCGATATTGCTCTATCCCAGGCCTGCCTAGCTTGTTCGTAATGCAGCGGTGTGGCAGCGTTGCTCAGATCTGGTTTCGTAAGAAGCGGATCAAGAAGCTCCATGGCCTCTTCCACTGCATCACAGTCAAGGTAGGCTTCAGCTAAGCGTGGCCCAAATTGACGTAACAGTCCTTGCTGGTTGCCGATGAGTTTGTATGCCTGATTAAGCCACTGCAACGCTAGCTCCCGCTGAGTTATCTCCACAGCGAGTTCTGCTCCAACATTTAATACATGTATCAGCAATGGAAGCGTAGCCTCAGAAACTACAAGGTCTGGAGTGAGGATCTCGCAAAGTAGGTCTACGGTTTCTTGCTGTGCTTGAAGTTCTGGTTCCTGCGCAACATTTCCTATTAGTGCAGCTGCGCTCAGGATCAATTCCATAGTTGCGGTGGCTCGCGCTTCGCTCAATGCGCGCAAGGCAAGTCGGAGCGCAACTTGGGGCCGAGCTGTCCTTAGTGCTAACCATCCCAGACGTACTGTGTCGCCAACGGCTACTGGCGTTAGACCTTCTCGCGGAGCAAATACGTTGCGGCTCCACAGCCATGCAGCATCATCAACACGGCCAACATTTTCCAACGTATCGGCAAGGTTTGCTCGTAACACTCGAACCATTGGGTGATCAACACCGACCATACGTTCAGCTTGAGCAAGATTAGTCTCATACAGTTCGATAGCAGCGCTGCTTTCACCGTTAGCTTCAGTTGCCATTGCTAGACCGTTGGTGGCTTCTATCAGCGGTAACGGGCCGAAAAGTTCCTCATCGCCGGCGATCTCACAGGCATCGGCATAGGTTGCAACTGTGATATCTAGATGACCTGCTCGCAATGCTGCTTCGGCAAGGAACATAGCTTCACGCAATGCTTCAGCACGATGTCCGTCGCGTAGCGCACGTACCAGACGATAACGTCGTTGTGGCGCAAAAGTTGTGTTTCGGGGTTGAACTGCTGGATCAGAAATACGCAATCCTGCTGCCCTTAATTGCTCGTCTAGCTGGCTTAATTGCTGTGCTCCTCCTGGGAGCTGCGCAAATCCGGCTAAAGCCTGGGCCCTGATAGTACGTCTTAGCTCAAGAGCAGCATCACTGTGTTCGGCGCGGTCTAGGATCTCGGCATAAGACAAAGCAGTACCAAGTCCTGACGGGGTAACCCAATCCCATAACCTAATTGCTGCGCGATAAGCCTGTTCCCCATGGGCAAGGGATTGCTCAATGAGTCCTTGCTCAGATTCAATCTCGGCTAAGCATCGAAGCGCTAGAACCCATGCATCAACGTCAGCGCTACAGCGTAGTTCTTGCTCTAAGCCCTTTAGCAGATCAAGCCCATTGCGTGGATTTTGAGTGCGGGACAACACCACAGCGTGGAGTAGGCGCTGCCGCGTTGTTGTGGATTGGTATTGCAATTGTGTTTCGGTATCTGGCAGATAACGGGCAGTATCAAGGCATGGGTTGATCGCATATGCCTGCTGTGCCTGGCCGACCTGAAGTAACGCATCAGCAAGGACTTCAGTCGGTAACGCCGAATTATCCTCGGGTACTCCCACTTGTAAGACACGTTGCCACAATGAAATCGCATCGTCGGTACGTCCTAGACGCCAATATCGCTCGGCTAAGACACCTCTTATTGTGGTTGCCTGCTGCGCCGCAGGATTGTGGCGTTCCCAGTGCTGGGACGCCCCTGCTAGTTCAATGGGGGCCTGTTCTTGGTCTTGATGGGAGTCAAGTATGGAGACCAAATCGTGAGTTAGTTTGGCTGATGTGTCTAGATTCTCAGATCTTGACCAATTCCGGTATGCGCGAATAGCAGCCGCTACTGCAATCCAATTCTTTTCTGGATCACCAGCAATTTGAAGTTTTAGCTGGTGCGCACGATCAAGTACTGCCGTTGTATCTTGCTTGGTTTTAGAGGAAGGAGAGAGGAAGCTGAATACCTCTTCAAGCAAAAGCTGTGCCTGTTCAAGGTGCCCTTGCGCATATTCTTGCTCACTACGTAAAAGTAGTTCTTCTGCACGCAGCAGTACTGTGCGTTGCCGGTTCCAGAACCAGGACATGCTCACCTCCTTACCCTCCAGTGTGTCAGGCTTTAGCCATGGCAAAGAACCGTGTTCAAGGTGCAACCCCTGCATTGCGAGTTCTCGAAGCAGCGGATGTCCCTGTCACGCTTCATAGCTATGACCATGATCCTCGTGAACGCCACTTCGGCCAGGAAACAGCGATAAAGCTCGGCATCAGTCAAGATCGGTTATTTAAGACTTTAGTAGCTGCTACTGATCATGGTGAATTGGTAGTTGCAGCTATTCCAGTAGCTCGACAGCTTGATCTCAAAAGTTTAGCTGCTGTAGCTAGCAGTAAAAGAGCGATGATGGCTAAGCCAGATGCAGCTCAGCGTGCCACTGGATACCTTGTGGGTGGGATATCCCCGCTCGGACTCAAAGCGAACCTACCGATATTTCTTGATAAATGTGCTTTAGAGTACGAAACCATCTTGATCAGTGGTGGTAGACGGGGGCTGCAAGTAGAACTCAATCCAATGGAACTGCTGAGGCTGACTTCGGCAACGCTATCTGAGCTAACTCATCATCCATAAGCGATTCTGTACCTAAAGCTAGTTGATGTCGCGATGGGTCTTCTGGATCAGGCAGGAACGATGCTAAGAGCAAGATGGGAATCATAGCGACGAAAGGCCATACCAGGATCGCCGATGGCGAGCGTAGCGAGAAATCAATGGCGACATGCTCTCCAGGAATTGCGGCAGCAAGCCGTGGGGCTAATGGCCCTGGGCTGAGTAACCACCCGATGCCAAGCGCTATGAACGCAGCTATAGCTGAGCCTACGCCAGCGATGATAGTGACCCATCCGCCTAACGTGCGGAACCATATAAACGCAATAATCCCTAGAGCTAGACCAATCACGGCACCGATGATTACGAACCAGAGATCAGTTGAGAAATACTCGGCAAGGTCGCGTTCGGAGATCAGTGCTGAGCCATCACTTTGAATCACCCAGCACGGATGCCGTGCGATGAAAAACCACAGCACGCCGCCAAGGACTCCGCTAAGGACAATCGCAAGTACATAGAAACCGGAGCGTCGTAGTATCCCTCCGCATGGCAGCGCTTTTGCTGTGCGTGATTCATTAGCGCTACTCATATTGATAACCTTAGCGTGCTCACTGCGGTTGCCCCAGACAGTTAGGGCCTAACAGCACCTTAAGGTCAGCCACGAGCGAAGGTGACGGATGAACCCGAAACTTTTGATCCAACTGCCAGATCGTTGCTCTGCTATCAGTTACCAGCCGAATCCGGACTTCTGTGGTACCTGGATACTGAAGCAACACTTCCTTGAGCTTTTCTACCAACTGAGGGGTGACTCTAGAGGCAAGTAATGTGACGGTAACAGGTCCAGTAACACCGTCATTTATCTGTGGAATCAGCATTGCCTGCGCACTAAGTTCAACACCATCTTCTTTGGCTCGAACTCTTCCTTTAACCCGTACTACAGTATCTGGCGCAAGCATGGATGCGGCTTGTTCATAGGACTTAGCAAAGAACATGACATCGACAGCACCATCTAGGTCTTCAATTGAGACGATGGCCCATAACTTTCCGTCTTTTGACTGTTTACGCTGAATCGCGGTTATCATGCCGCAGATCTGAACCTGATCACCGTCAGCACAGTCAGCTAGCGCTGGAATAGCGTGGCTGCGTTCTGCTGATAAGACATGCTCAAGACCAGATAGAGGATGATCTGAGACATAGAGACCTAGCATTTCTCTCTCAAACGCTAACCTGGTGCGCTTATCCCATTCCTCCAGTAACGGTACTGCTCCATGGAGCTTTTGTTGTTGCATATCAGTACCAAGATCAAAGCCGAAAAGGTCATCTTGGCCGTTAGCCTGGTTGCGTTTTAAGTCAAGAACTTGGTCAATAGCACCTTCATAGATGTCCATGAGTCCTCGGCGGGTATGCCCCAATGAATCAAACGCACCAGCCTTAATCAAGGATTCAATGACACGCTTATTGCATACCGGCAACGAGACTCGGTCCAAGAAATCGTAGAAATCTCGGTAAGGGCCATCAGTCCGGCCTTCAACGATGCCTGCAACAACGTTTTCACCAACATTGCGGATTGCTGCCATGCCAAAACGGATATCTTCCCCAACAGCGGAGAACTCTGCAACAGAAGTATTGACGTCTGGAGGTAATACCTTAATCTTTAAGCTGCGCATATCTCCTAGATAGAGCGCCATCTTGTCTTTGTCATCGCCAACACTGGTGAGCAATGCTGCACCAAACTCTGCGGGATAATTTGCCTTTAGATAGGCTGTCCAGTAAGAGACATGGGCATAACCTGCTGCATGGGATTTGTTAAAGGCGTAGTCAGCAAATGGCACCATGGTGTCCCACAAAGCTTTAATCGATTCCTCAGAGAAACCGTTATCAACCATGCCCTGATGGAAGTGCTCCCACTCCTTATCCAGAATGGATTTCTTCTTCTTGCCCATAGCTCGGCGCAGCAGATCTGCGCCGCCCAAGGTGTAGCCGGCCAGCTGTCGAGCAGCAGCCATGATCTGCTCTTGGTAGATAATTAAGTGATAGGTATCACCCAAGATCGGATCCAGGGCTTCTTTTAAATCCGGATGGATTGGTACAATATCTTGGCGCTGGTTCTTGCGTTCTGCATAGTTAGTATGGGCATTGGCACCCATCGGCCCTGGACGATACAGCGCAATACACG
>CAMQXE010000105.1 GCA_947038745.1 uncultured Propionibacteriaceae bacterium
CCAGGTGCCGTCAATAAGGGCTACCGACGCAGTAGTTTGATACTTCCAAGGCTGTGCCAATGGCCACTCAATATCTAGCGTCGCGGTAGCTGTCTTCGCGGTTGCGTCATAGTTCGGTTCGCCGTTCACACTGACCTGCGGCGCAACTTTACCCATCCCCTCGGTGACTAGTTTGAGTTCATAGTCAATATCGGCAGGCTTCCCTGTCGCCGGCGCTTTCGTACCGTCAAGGGCCGCGAGCGCCGCGGCAATTTTCTGGAAAATATCACTAGCGTCTGGCATTCCTGCTGACCCCCGCAAAGTACACCCGGAGATGAGTCCTGCGAGAACGAATGGGATAGCAAAATGTAGACGACGCATGTACTGATGCTAGCGGGGATGCAAGACTTAACCCATGTGTCAGGCTTATGCCATTGCTATGTCCGTTGCTGTGTTGTTTCTGGTTTATTTCGGTCGCTCCGGAACCCCGAAGCAGGCGCAGCGACGTCTCAACGCACTCCATGGGGAACTTTCTACCGATGATCCGCCGATGGGTCGCGGTGCAGCCATCGAACGCTACTCAACGATCATGCGCAAGCAGATAGGCGGCATGATGCTTGGCGCATTAGTTGGTCTTATCTGGGCTATTGCCGCTGGACGATTTGCCCCTTACTCCAATTTCGCTGGCGTTATTGCGGCTGTCTGGGTAGGTGGTTTGATTGGCAAGGTGCTTGGTTTCCGGGGCCCACTGTCTAATGTCGCGCGTCCGTTTACCCACTATGTTCCAGCTATGCAGGTAGGCCTAGCTCGTATCTCTCCGTTCTTGGTAGGCATCGGGGTACTTGTGGGTGCGTTCCTCACAGATCGGCCAGGGGCAGTCTGGACTGCGGCTATCGGTCTGGTCTTAATCGTCGGCATGGATCAGCTTTACTGCGTTATTGGTCGGCGGATTGTGCGCTCCGAACCGGGCTGGAATGAGGCCTGGGATCATGCTTTCCGCGCTGAGGGAATCCAGCAAATGATCTCGCTGCGAATTGCCGGGACAGCGCTACTTGCTGGGGTTGTCTGGGCCCGCGTTTTTGAACTCACGCTGTCGCGTTCAGCAGCTGCAACAACAACGTTGTGGATCGTTGCTGGGCTAATCGTCATGCTCATGCTTTTTGGCATGGCTGCACCGCTGGGAGCCTCCTCGTACACCGATGTGGAATCACTAAACGAGTCTGCCTGAACGTCGCCAAAAGATCCTCCGCACCGTCCAAGCCCGAACCACCCGATTTTGCGTTTGGCGCGACGTGACAGACTGGGGCTGTTGAAGGAAGGACATTCCCCATGGTTGATTTTGCGTACTCTGATCTGCTCCCGCTAGGCGAGGACCCCACGCCATATCGTCTATTGACGACCGAAGGCGTCAAGGTTGTCGAAGCTGGAGATCGCACATTTTTAGAGGTTGCCCCAGAGGCCCTCACCCTACTCGCGGAGACAGCGCTCCACGACATTGCGTTCTACCTGCGCCCTGCTCACCTTGCCCAGCTCCGCAAGATCCTCGACGATCCTGAGGCCAGCAACAATGACAAGTTCGTCGCGCTCGATCTGCTCAAGAATGTCGTCATTTCGGCTGGCGGGACACTCCCGATGTGTCAAGACACCGGAACTGCCATCATCAAGGGCGAGCGTGGTCAGCACATTCTTACCGAAGGTGTAGATGAGAAAGCCCTCTCCAAGGGTGTCTTCAACGCTTACACCCGGCTCAACCTGCGCTACTCGCAGAATGCCCCCATCACCATGTGGGAAGAGAAGAACACCGGCTGCAACCTTCCAGCCCAGATCGAGCTTTATGCCGATACTGAGCATGGACACGAGAACGAATACCACTTCTTATTCATGGCCAAGGGCGGCGGTTCAGCAAACAAGTCCTACCTGTTCCAGGAGACGAAAGCTGTTCTCAACCCAGACTCGATGATGAAGTTCCTCGACGAGAAGATCCGCTCCTTAGGCACGGCCGCTTGCCCGCCTTACCACTTGGCTATCACTATCGGTGGCAACTCGGCTGAGTTCGCGATCAAGACTGCGAAGTATGCTTCCGCGAAGTACCTTGACGCGCTCCCCACGTCGGGCGACGAGACTGGTCATGGTTTCCGTGATCTAGAGCTCGAGGAGAAGGTGCTGAAGATGACCCAAGACATGGGGATTGGCGCCCAGTTTGGCGGTAAGTACTTCTGCCATGACGTGCGCGTGGTGCGGCTGCCTCGTCACGGAGCTTCACTACCCATTGCTATTGCCGTTTCCTGCTCTGCAGATCGTCAGTGCAAGGGCAAGATCACCCCAGAAGGCGTGTTCATTGAGCAGTTAGAGTTCGAGCCAGCGCAATACCTCCCGGAAGTAACTGCCGAGGAACTTGGCGTTGGTAATCCGGTCAAGATTGATCTGTCGATGCCGATGGATGAGATCCGGGCTGAGTTGTCCAAGCACCCGATTAAGACGCTGCTCTCGCTCAACGGCACCATCGTGGTTGCCCGCGACATTGCCCATGCCAAGATCCGCGAGCGTCTTGCTAACGGTGAGGAGATGCCGCAGTATCTCAAGGATCATCCGGTGTACTACGCCGGTCCGGCTAAAACCCCCGAGGGTATGCCGTCTGGTTCCTTTGGGCCGACGACGGCTGGCCGCATGGACGCCTACGTCGATCTGTTCCAGGCACAGGGTGGATCAATGGTCATGCTTGCCAAGGGCAACCGGTCTCAACAGGTGACGGATGCCTGCGCGAAGCATGGTGGTTTCTATCTTGGTTCTATCGGTGGCCCGGCTGCGCGTTTGGCCCAAGATTGCATCAAGAAGGTTGAGGTGCTGGAGTACCCCGAACTAGGCATGGAGGCGGTCTGGAAGATCGAGGTCGTCGATTTCCCCGCGTTCATCGTCGTTGATGACAAGGGCAATGACTTCTTTGCCTCCTTGAACAAGCCCGTCAGCGTCACCATCCCAGGGAAGTGACTTTTAAGGATCGTGTTTCAACTTGTACTCAGGTTGAAACACGATCCTTAATTCTGAATCACCTAGTTGCAGGGAAGGGCCATGTTTATCAAGGACTGGTCAAAACGAAAAACCAACGTGGCTCTCGCTAGCGTAGTAGCAGGAACTCTGTTCGCAACTGGTATTGGTGGGCTCTATATCCACTCCGCGCAGGAACATAATCGCGAGTGCCAGGCAAAAGCTAATGCAGCTACCACAGCTTATGCTGAAGCTACACAGTCCCGTGAAGCTTTTGCTAAGGCCTTAGATGCTGCCCGCAGTGATGCGAATCCCCCTACCGCTGAGGCTTTGACGGCAGCCCAAAAGGCGCTAGATACTCAACCACTTGCAGCAGTGCCCACATGCGGTAAGAGCGTAAATGCAGCGGTGATGGACGACTACGCTGTACGCGCTGGAACGGCGACTACGGGGTTCAAGGAGGCACACGCAGCTTTGGACGCGGCTACTACTAAGAGCCGCATAGCCGCTGCTAATAAGGCATGGGGTGAGGCTAGTACGTTACGCGACAGTGTTCTTGCTGAACTGGATCGTGCTATTGCGGCGGCGCAGGCAAAGCAAGGCTTTGGCAGCGCAACCCTAGATAAGGCCTTGGCGGCGCGTAATGATCTCAAGTCTCAGACCAAGATAGCTGAAGTTGCAACTTCTGATCAGGCTGCACAGCTTTTCAAAGATGCAGCAGCCTTAACCACAATGGCTTATGCTGCTCGCGGAGTTGCTACTACTCTGGACGGGGAAGTAGCTACGTATGCTGTTTCGGCGCCTGCTGCTCCCGAGCCGGAGCCTGAATACTCTAGCCCTGATACGCCTAGCCCTGCTGTTCCGGCTCCGGGTGGGTATGCGCCCGCTCCGGTATCACCGCGTACTTATGCCCCCGCACAACCTGTGCAGCCTGCTCCTGTACAGCCGGCACCAGCTCCGGCACCAGCTCCGGCACCAGTACAGCCTGCTCCGGCACCGGGTGCAGTCAAGGGTTATATGGGGATAGTATGCGATGGGGCAGATACTCTCCGTATGCATGTATCTGCGGGGTGGACGGAAGAAGCCGCGCGCTATGGCGGCATCACGCAACTGCAAGGACTTCCGCGTAATGTACGCATAGAGGGCTTAACGTTACGTGTGATGAAAGACGCACCGTGGTAGCTACACATTCGATACACAGCTGCGCACAGCAGCTACACGCGGCACTGGTGCGATATCTGCGGTATGACGATAAGTCCCTGGTGCGCGCTTTACCCACATCTACCTTGCGCGCATAGAGGGCCACAGTAACGCAGGCGCATTGCGATCAACGCTGCACTGCATCATGTTCCAGGCAGCGTCACGATCCCTGGCAAGTACCTAGCTATCCTCTATTTATAGATCCGGATTGAACCTGATGTCAGGTTAAATCCGGATCTATCTTTTGTGAACTAAGTCGCACATACTAGAACCTGGGCCTCAGCAGAACCGTGCACCTGTAGCGTTGGCGCCATTCGTTAATAAAGGATGAGAATGTTCCTCCATATCTTTATCTTGTTGGTTTGTGCCGTCGTCATTTACGTTGCCTGCGAGTGGTTTCTCAACGCAGTGGAATGGCTCGGCGCATCCTTAAAAATAGGTGCTATTGCTGTTGGGTCCATCTTGGCTGCCATTGGCACTGCGCTTCCGGAGAGCCTGATTACAATCATGGCTCTCGTCGTTGGCCGCGAAGGCGAAAAAGGCGAGCTTGCCATGGGAGCAGCCCTAGGCGGCCCCTTGGTAGTAAGTACCGTCGCTTACAGCGTCGCTGGTTTTAGCCTGTGGTATTACACCCGGAAGGCGCGTCAGAACAACAAAGCTTTTGGCGGCATAGAAGCTATAGACCGTCAAGATACCTGGGTGCTATCGCACGATCAGCTCTGGTTTATCTTCATCTTCCTCAGTTCCATCGTGCTCGGCTTACTTCCAGCTTTTCCGGGCAAACGTTGGTTTGGCTTGCTCTATTTTGCTATCTACGGCTACTACTTCTGGCGTGAGCTTAAAGCTGACGACGACACAGCTTCGGCTGAGGGACTAGAACCATTACGCTTCGCAAAGAACTCAGATAATCCTCCAAAAATTGCGATCTGGGGTCAGACTCTAGTGACGCTAGCCGCTATTTTTGCTGCATCGCATTTCTTCGTAGCGCAGCTAGATTACCTCGGGCCTAGGTGGGGGTTACCTGCAATCGCAGCAGCTTTGCTGCTATCACCAGTTGCCTCAGAGCTACCCGAGACACTCAATGCCTACATTTGGGCCAGGGATGACAAGGTCAAGCTCGCGCTCGCCAACGTCGCTGGTTCGATGATGATCCAGTCGACGATTCCTGCCGGTATCACCATGATCGTTGCTGGCTGGCAGTTCACTCCCCCGGCATTATTTGCCGCCGTTGCCACTATGGGGTGCGCCTTATGGGTTCATCTTCTGCTG
>CAMQXE010000106.1 GCA_947038745.1 uncultured Propionibacteriaceae bacterium
TCCACTAAGTCGTCGGAGACAATCTGGGCGGCACCACATGTACGGCACACTAAATGGTGGTGGTGATCTCCGGTTGTGGCAGCGCACCGGCGATAGGCAATTTCTCCATCAGGGGTACGGATAGCATCGACGTCGCCAGCCTCAGCCATAGCGGTTACTGTGCGATAAACCGTTGTTAATCCGACGTTTTTTCCCTGAGCGTTGAGTACGTCATGAAGTTGCTGTGCAGACAGGAAAGCATCCTGATCGGCAAGCACGTCGGCGATGGCCGTGCGTTGCCGTGTCGTTCTGGGCTTTGGTTCCATGGCTCCTAGTGTGGCATGGATTGGGTAATCTTGGCTTCAGCGATTGCCAGCCAGGCAGTCATACTAAGGAGAAACCCATGGCAAGCCGACTCGAAAATGTCATCGCCCTTTGTAAGCGTCGCGGATTCGTCTATCCGTGTGGCGAAATCTACGGCGGAACTCGTGCAGCCTGGGATTATGGTCCTCTTGGTGTGGCGTTGAAAGAAAACATCAAGCGCCAGTGGTGGCGGGCGATGGTGCAGACCCGTGATGATGTGGTGGGTTTGGATTCGTCGGTCATTTTGCCGCGTGAGACGTGGGTGGCGTCGGGTCATGTTGGTGTATTCACCGATCCGTTGGTTGAGTGTCTTTCCTGCCATAAGCGTTACCGCGCCGATCAGCTACAGGAAGAATACGCAGGCAAGAAGGGGATCGCCGACCCAGAATCGGTACTTTTGACCGATATTGTCTGCGTGAACTGTGGCAATAAGGGTCAGTGGACGCAGCCGCGTGATTTCAACATGATGCTCAAGACCTATCTTGGCGTTATCGAGGACGAGTCTGGTTTGCACTACCTGCGTCCCGAGACCGCTCAAGGTATCTTCATCAACTTCAAGAATGTCGTGCAAACTTCCCGGATGAAGCCACCATTCGGTATCGCCCAAGCTGGTAAGAGCTTCCGTAATGAGATCACTCCGGGTAACTTCATCTTCCGTACTCGTGAGTTTGAGCAGATGGAGCTGGAGTTCTTCTGTGTTCCAGGTACTGACGAGCAATGGCATCAGACCTGGATCGACGAGCGTTGGAATTGGTATCTGGGGCTTGGTATTAACCCGGAGAACTTGCGGTTCTATGAGCACCCGGCGGAGAAGCTGTCGCATTACTCGAAGCGCACAGTCGATATCGAGTACAAGTTTGGCTTTACCGGTTCTGAGTGGGGCGAACTGGAAGGTATCGCTTCGCGTGCAGATTTCGATCTCAAGAGCCATTCTGAGCACTCTGGTCAAGACTTGCAGTACATCGATACGGTGACGAAGGAAAAGTATTTCCCCTACGTCATTGAGCCGTCGGCTGGTCTGACACGTTCGTTGATGGCGTTCCTTGTTGATGCCTACACCGAGGAAGAGGTGCCAACAGCAAAGGGCGGCACGGAGACTCGCGTATCGCTCAAGCTGGATCCGCGCTTGGCGCCAGTCAAGGCCGCAGTTTTGCCGTTGTCGCGTAATGAGGCTCTTTCGCCTAAGGCTCGTGAACTTGCCGCGCAACTACGTCAGTTCTGGAATGTTGATTTCGACGATTCGCAATCGATCGGTAAGCGTTACCGTCGGCAGGATGAAATTGGTACTCCGTTCTGTATCACTGTGGACTTTGACACGTTAGAAGACAACGCGGTCACTATTCGTGAGCGCGACACAATGGCCCAAGAGCGAGTGCCGCTAGATCAGGTCGTGGGTTATCTATCCCAACGCCTCATCGGCTGCTAAGCAGATAGAAAACGCGCCGTCTCGGATTTGAGACGGCGCGTTGCTTTGGTAATGGGAATATCGCCACAGTGGTTGGCGCTGTAATAGACAGTGACGTTGAGCGGAAGAGAAGCTGTGATGGATAAGAGCGAGCACGGGCAAGTACCAGAACACCAGTATCCGGAGCGCCCCTGGCCAGCAGTCTGGTCGCTGGTAGTGGGGTTCTTCATGATCCTGCTCGATGGCACTGTGGTCACGGTAGCAATGCCAGCGATCATGTCAGGGCTCAGCACCGATATCAACGGGGCAGTATGGGTGACTTCTGCCTATCTCTTGGCTTACGCCGTGCCGTTGCTAATTTTTGGTGCGCTTGGGGATCGAATCGGCCCCAAACGTATGTATCTGACGGGCTTAGTGATCTTTACTCTGTCATCTGTGCTGTGCGGCTTATCGACTTCTATTGCAGCGCTCATCGCATGGCGAGCAGTCCAAGGTGTTGGTGGAGCCATGCTTAGCCCACAAACGATGGCAATCACCACCAGATTATTCCCACCACAGCGTCGAGGCGCAGCAATGGGTCTGTGGGGTGCGGTTGCAGGTATTGCAGCACTCCTAGGCCCGCTCTTGGGCGGTCTGCTGGTTGATGGTCCAGGTTGGGAATGGATCTTCTTCATCAACTTCCCAATTGGGATCGTTGCCTTTGTCTTGTCATGGCGTAACGTCCCCGACGTCGAAACGCGCAAACATCGCTTTGACTTCATTGGAGTGGTGCTTTCAGCGATTGGTATGTTCTGTCTGATCTTTGGCCTACAAGAAGCTGAGTCCTACCAATGGGGAAAGATCTGGGGGCCTATCTCAGTGTGGAGCCTGATCATCACCGGCATCGTGGTGATGCTTGGATTCGTTGCATGGCAAGCGTTCCAAAAGGGCGAGCCATTGGTGCCGCTAGCCCTTTTCAAAGACCGTAACTTTGCTGTCGCAAATGTCACGATTTGTGCAATGGGCTATCTCGTCACCTCGATGGTGATTCCGATCATGCTCTACACCCAAACTGTGAGGGGGCTCACCCCGACACGGGCTGCGCTGTTGACGATTCCTTCTGCCGTAATTGCTGCGGTGCTCTCACCTGTCATTGGCAAGCTGCTCAATCACCGTAATCCTCGTTGGTATGTCGTTGGCGGTATGGCTTTCCTAGCTGTCAGCTTAGGGCTCTATATCGTGCTCATGCAGCCGCGATACAGCGTGTTATGGCTTCTCCTGCCATCGTTTTTGCAAGGTGTTGGAAACTCGCTGATTTGGGGTCCATTGTCGATTTCTGCAACCCGGAACTTGCCGGTTCACTGGGCTGGTTCTGGATCTGGCGTTTATAACACCACCCGTCAAATGGGTTCTGTGCTTGGTTCAGCCATGATCGCCATGGTCATGGCAAATCGAATTGCCGCACACCTGCCGATGGGGGCTGCTAAGACGCAGTCCGCGGGTAGAGGCGGTGCTCAGCTTCCAGTATTCCTACAAGAACGGTTTGCGACGGCCTTGGCGGAGTCGCTATATCTGCCACTGGTTGCTGCGGTTGTGGGAGTACTTGCAGCGCTTTTCCTCGTGCCGGTGCATCAACGCCCCGTAGACTAGCTCCTTACTTGGAGAGGATCGTGTTGTGGAGTTGCGTCTAGCTGCACCAAGTCGCCCGGATGCGGTAGTGGCATCAACCCCAGTGATCTTGGCGCCAATGGCTGGTATCACCACTGCGGCATTTCGTTCGCTGTGTCGTGAGCAAGGCGCAGGTCTGTATATCTGCGAGATGATCACGGCAAAAGCGCTGGTTATGGGCAATGAGCGCACCAAGAAGATGTTGCAATTTGCACCTAATGAGCAGATCCGTTCGGTTCAGCTCTACGGCGTTGATCCAGCCGTCATGGGGGAGGCCACCTCAATTTTGTGTGAGGAGTATGGGGTTGATCACGTTGATCTCAATTTTGGTTGCCCAGTCCCTAAAGTAACTCGCAAGGGCGGCGGTGGGGTATTGCCATGGAAGCTAGATCGATTTGGCGCGATTATTAGCTCAGTAGTACAAGCCGCTGATCAGTATGGGGTTCCAGTAACAGTGAAAACCCGGATTGGAATCGATCCGGAGCACATCACCTACCGTGATGCGGGATTGGTTGCCCAAGAAGCAGGCGCTGCTGCTGTGACTCTCCACGGCCGGACTGTGGCGCAATCCTATGGCGGAAGCGCTGACTGGCGTCCTATTGCTGATCTAGTCCAGCTTCTCGATATTCCTGTTTATGGCAATGGTGATATCTGGGAGGCTGATGATGCCTTGCGGATGGTCGAACAAACCGGCTGTGCTGGAGTTGTCGTCGGGCGCGGGTGTTTGGGTCGTCCGTGGCTCTTTCGTGATCTAGCTCAAGCATTAGCTACCGGAACTTTTACCCGCAGCGAGCCTAATTTGGGTGAAGTGTTAGCGATGGCACAACGTCATGGAGAACTGCTGGCGCAATTTGAGGGAGCCGAGCATGCAGCCCGGGATCTCCGCAAACACCTTGGCTGGTATGTCAAAGGTTTTGGCATTCCTGGCCATGTGCGTGAAAAATTAGGCAAGATTGACGCTATCAGCGACATTGAGGCAGTTGTTGCTGCTGTGGATAAAACCTTGCCATTCCCGCAGCGTGGACGTACTGGAACGCCAGGACGACGGGTCCCGATGCCGGACGGCTGGTTGGATGACCAGTGTGGACTTAATACTGTGATCGAGGAAGATGCCGAGGTCGTAGGCGGGTAGTAGTAAGAGGAGGCATAAACGTGAATGATCTGATTCAGCCAGGTAAACGTGCACAACAATGGATCACGACAACTGCAGGTTTCAGCACCGATGGAGTGGTGCTAGCCCATCATGGCTCCAAGCCTTTTCTTACTCCAGTAGTTCATGATCGGCGTTGGCGCGAGGATCGGGAGATGCAATTCCTCGTGCCAGAAGCTGCTCATGCCAGCGGAGCTGGACAGCGTGCGATCGCGGAGGAACCTGACCCGAATCGCACCTGTTTTGAGCGGGACCGGGATCGTATCGTCCATTCGACGGCTTTTCGTCGTCTGGCTGGTAAAACCCAGGTTGTGGTTTACCCGCGAGATCACCAGCGCACCCGGCTAACGCATGCGTTGGAGGTTGCACAAGTGGCTCTATCGATTGCGTCAGGTATTGGGGTTAATACAACCCTTACTGAAGCTATTGCATTGGGACATGACTGCGGGCATGGCCCAGGAGGGCATGCTTCGGAAGAAGCCTTTGACCAGTTCATCTCTGGTGGTTTTGATCATGCGGTTTGGGGTGCTGATGTGACGTTAGCTCCGTTGAATCTGTGCGCAGAGACCCTCGATGGTATCCGCCACCATTCTTGGTCTTTGCCGACGCCGATAACGCTTGAAGGCGAGATCGTATCTTGGGCTGATCGCATTGCCTATTGCTGTCATGATTTTGCTGATGCTGCAGCAGTCGGAGTGGTGTCTGGCAAAGATCTTCCTGAAGAGGTCGCGCAGGTTGCGGGAACCACTCAGCGCGAAATGCTTACGACCTTCATCCACGCCG
>CAMQXE010000107.1 GCA_947038745.1 uncultured Propionibacteriaceae bacterium
ATGTTGAAGTTGGACGTGGTGCCCTTGTACCAAACGTTGCCATTGGTGTCGACGGTGTGTCCGCAGATAAGCGCAACATCTGCGTGCAGCGGTTCCTCTAGCAAGTAGTCCTTGCCCGCGACAGTGACGACCTGCTTTCCGTCGGCCACCATTGTTCCCAACCCAGTTGGCGTGAGTACCCCGCCCAAACCTGCGCCGCCGGCTCGTACTTTTTCAGCGAGGCTACCTTGCGGAACAAGCTCGACGATCAGTTCACCGGAGTTCATCTGCGCAGCAACCTCAGGGTTTGTGCCGACATGGCTCGCGATGAGTTTGGCGACCTGCCGGTTCACGATGAGCTTTCCAATGCCGTACTCCGGCATAGCGGCGTCGTTAGCGATCAGGGTGAGGTTTTTTGTGCCTTTAGCCACGAGTGCATCGACGATCGTGTGTGCATTTCCGCAGCCTAGGAAACCGCCAACCATGATCGTCATGCCGTCGTGTATCAGTTCGACGGCTTCGTCGAGCCCGATGATCTTGGCCATCAACTTCCTCCTTGTAGTTGGTGAGATCGGTTAGTACGCGAGGTTACTCCTTGGCCTCAGGTGGAGTTTCTGCGCCCCAACCATCAAGATATGGCTAACTTGTTGAACTTGAATAACAGGCATGGGTTAATGCCTGTCGTGCGGCGTCATCTTTAGGTAGGGTGCATTCCGGCAGTATTTATAAAGAAAGCGCTAAATATTCTCAGAAATCCTTATAGGGCCAGCAGGTTTTACTGTTGTAGACATAGTTCAGTATTTAACTGATATTTCCGTTGCGATAAGGCTATATGCCAAATGTGAGAGGCCACTGATCGCACATTCAATAACAGTTATGTAACAGCATGGGCATAGGGGCTTCACATTTATCTCAGGAAAGTGTTAAGTGGCTTCTAGCTTCCATCGATCGGTGGAGGACGGGTTGTCCTCGGGGTGTAACTTCCCCTGCGCACTGAGGCCAGTTGGGAGTAACACATGAAGAAAACTCTGAGCCTCGCGGCTTGCGCGGCTCTTACTTTGGGGTTTGGCTTCACCCCAGCGATGGCAGCACCGGCGGCGCCTCCGCCTGGTGATCCCATCTATGCCGGGGAATCCATGCCTGCTGAGAACAGCGACGAGATCGTCAAGGTCATGGTTTTGCTGAAGTCTCAGCCAGATGGCGTTGGTAATGAAGTTGAAGGTTTGGCCGAAGTCACCAGCGTTGCTAATCGGTACAACGGAAAGAACGGCGTCAATGTTCGCCGTTCATTTGGCAAGCTGGTACGTGGCTTCTCGGCATCGATGCCCGCTAGCCAGATCGCTGTACTAGCTGCTGATCCTGAAGTAGCCAGTGTTGAGCGTCAGCGGATGTTCTATCAGAGCATGCAAAGCGCTGGGCAGCTTACGACGTCGGTGCAGGCTCGTTCGCACTACAACGTTGATGGACGTGGCCTAATCGTTTCTATCATCGACTCTGGTATCGATATTGCTCACCAAGATATGCGTATCGATGATGCAGCGAAGCCATCTATGAAGATGGCGCCGCAGGCTGGTTGGACCGACAAGGTTCCTTTCGGCTGGAACTTCTCAGATGATTCAGCAATTGTTAAGGACACAGGCAGCCAGCATGGTATGCACGTCGCCGGTATCGTCGCAGCGAATGCTGGTGACAAAGCTAGCGTCGAGTCTGGCCGTATTAATGGCATCGCTCCCAATGCTCAGCTCTTGGCAATGAAGGTTTTCTCCAACGACCCGATTAACGGTGGTGGCGCTTCGGAAGATGACGTCATTGCGGCTATCGAGAAGTCGGTTGAGATGAAAGCAGACATCATCAACATGTCGCTTGGCTCTCCGAACGGTCTTTCGGAGGGTGGTTTAGGCGAAGGCCGGGCCATTCTCAACGCTCAGAAGGCTGGCGTGCAGGTCATCGTTGCTTCCGGTAACGACGGTCTCAACTTCTCCAAGAATGGCGATCTATTTGATCAGTCAGAGTTCTTGGATAACGGCGTTATGGCCAACCCAGCTTCGACCCCAGGCTCCTGGGCTGTTGCATCGATCAGCAACTCGGCTGCCATCGTCAAGAAAGCAACAGCAACCTGGACTGGCGGATCGCTGGACTTTGCATATGCGCCCAAGACTGGCAAGGTCGATGGAAAGCCGCATACCTTGGTTGATTGTGGTCTTGGACAGCCTGCAGACGTTCCCGACACAGCAAAAGGTAACTACTGTCTGATTCAGCGTGGAACTATCCCATTCGCGGAGAAATTCAAGAACGCGACGGAAAAGGGCGCCACCGGCATCCTCATCTACAACAACGCCGGTGATGCTTTCATCGGTATGGGTGGCATCGATAGCTACACCATTCCGAGCGCGGCCATCTTCCAGTCAGTAGGTGAGAAGCTCAAGGCTCAAATTGCTAACGGGCTTCAGGTAGCGCTTGCTGACGGTTATGCGCAGGCTCCTCTGGCATCCAGCCTCAAGCCATCAGACTTCACCTCCTGGGGTGCTACCCCCGAGCTGGAGTTCCGTCCGAATATTTCGGGTATCGGTGGTTCGGTGTGGTCAACAGCTAACAACAACGGCTATCAGGAGATGTCGGGTACCTCGATGGCGACTCCGCATATCGCCGGTGTCTTTGCTCTTGGCTTGCAGGAATATGCCAAGCGTTACCCGGCTATGACGGCCACTGAGCGTGGTGACTTGCTCAAGACCTCGTTGTCGAATACGGCAATGATCTTGAAGCATGATGATATTCCTTACGCTCCACGTCAGGTTGGTGCTGGTCTGGCACAGACTGACAATGCGCTGACGACGTCGGTATTTGCCACTGTGGATAATCTGCCATCGGCGGCTCTACGTCAGCTCAACGGCCCAAAGACCTTCACCGTCACATTGGCGAACAAGGGTGATAAGCCGCGTACCTTTACTGCTGGTGGTACCTGTGTTGTGAACGAGACGAAGGCCAGCGCAACTGTGCCGCAGAGCACGGTGTGTGGCAATGAGACGGCTACTCCGTCGCAGAGCTCGGTAACGGTTCCGGCAAATGGAACTGCAACTGTGAGCTACACGGTCACCCCGGCAATGGATCGCAATCACTGGATCGAGGGTTGGGTAACCTTCACCTCGGCCGATGCAGAACAGCCGTCATTGAACCTGCCCTACATGGGCTTTGCCGGTGACTGGAACGCTGAGCGAATCATCGACGCCCCGAAGGCCACAGTGATGGACACCACCACCACGTTGCTTAAGATGGGTGCTTCGTCGACGAATGCTACGGGTCTGTACTCCAGCAACGGCAATATGATGTCGATGCGTATGTTCTCCTTGGCGTGGATTTCTCCTAACGGTGATGGCATTTATGACAATGTCTACCCGTCGCTGGCTTTCCTTCGCTCTGCTAAAGATCTCAAGTTCTCGATTGTTGATAAAGATGGCAAGGTTGTTCGTGAACTTGGCGAAGAACATAACCGTCAGCGTTCGACGCTAGCCAAGCTGATCAAGGGCAACCGTAACTTCACGGTTACTTCTCGTCAGTGGGATGGAACGCTTTACGATCCCAGCTCAGATAGCTTTAAGGCAGTGGCTGACGGTACCTCCTGGACTTATCGAGTGGAGGCTCGCCTCTCAGCAGATATGCCATGGCAGAAACTAGATCAGTCGTTCAAGATCGATATGATCAAGCCGAAGTTCGAGATCACGTCAAAGGAAGAGGGCAATCTCGGTTGGACCTATAACCTCAAGGCATCTGATCAGGGCGGTTCGGGAATTTACTCCAGCGGCATCACCGCAATTGACGCTCAAACTGGCAAGAAGCTCCCAATTCGGATGAAGACGATTGATACCTTCAGCTTCCTAGCTGGCAGTGAACTCAAGGGTCATCCAATCGTCATCAACTACACCGATATTGCCGGTAACGGTGGTTCTGTGGTTGATATCTGTGGCGCTTCGGGTGCGAAGTTTGTCGATATTGAGCGTTTTGCTCATCCGATCAATGGCAAGTCCAAGGACGCTGCTGGTGCGCTAATCATCAACGCTGACGGAAAGATTGAGCTCAGCGCTGCGGTAAGCGCTGATGTGGTCAAGACCCAGATCAATGGTCAGGATGCACCGATTAAGGACGGTATTGCTACGTACACCGTGAAGGCCGAGACCGGTGTCAAGACCTTTACTTTGGTTGGTTTTGATGCTGCAGGCAAGGAACTGTCACGTGATGAAATTAAGATCATCATTGACTTGGAGAAGCCTGTTGTCACCATCACGAAGGCGCCTTTTAACGAGAAGAAGCAACTCGTTCTCGACGAGAACGGTGCCGCTGTTATTGAAGGTAAGGTAACCGATAACCGTTCGGTGGCGCTTCCTAAGCCACTCGCCGACGGTACTCCAGACTTTGATAACCAGCTATGGCTGCTTGACTCTAGCCTTCAGCCCTACCCAGGTATCAATGAGGATGGCACTTTCAGCATTACGGTAGTTCCTGAGCCAACTGAATCATCAATCTCTCTTCTGGCGCTTGACTACTTCGATCCGATTTCATTCAAGTTCTTGAACCTGAATGGTGTTCGGATCCCGCTGGCCCGCGCTGCCACTGAGGAAACAGGTACGGGGCCGTTGCAGATCACCTTCGATGAGAAGCGTTTTGAAGGTAAGCCGAACCCGGCCACCGGAAAGCCTGCTCCGTTTGGTGATTCACTGTTTATTCTCGATAAGACATATCAGGGTCTTTCCGTGAAGGATGGTAAGGCAACGCTCAACTTCTCCGGTCGCTTTAATCGTGCCCCGGGCAAGTTCATGGTTCATGGCAAAGAGATTAAGGTCGATAATAATCTCCACTTCTCAGTTGAGATTCCGTTGACCGATCCGATCACGACCTATGGTTACGAGCTGTATGAAAAGAATGGCTCACTGATCAATCAAGGTGTCTGGAAGTTCTTCTATGACAAGGATCTGCCGGCCTATGTGCTAAATACAACTCCCGCAGTTGCACAGGACGGTGTCATCTACCTGCAGGATGCCAAGGGTGCGGTCAAGGTTGATGGCGAAGTTTCCGACAATGGCAGTGGTTACACCTTTGCTATCAACGGTCAGGTACTCGCCAACGTATCGAATGTTTTCGATCCGGGTGCCAAGATCAACTTGCGTAAGTACCAGACGACAGTTGACGCGGCTGATGGGCAGTTCATGCGTATTAGCACGTCTGACTTCATGGGTAATTCCATGGAACGGTCGATCCCGATTGTTTCTGATCTGGAT
>CAMQXE010000108.1 GCA_947038745.1 uncultured Propionibacteriaceae bacterium
CACCGATATGGAGTACTACGCATTCGAGGTAGTAGAGCGTGATGGCTACACCATGACTGTTTGCCGTACCGGTTACACCGGTGAGCACGGCTATGAGCTGGTATGCCCGACGGCGAACGCTACTGACGTTTGGGACGCGGCGATGGCTGCTGGCGAGGAGTTCGGAATCCGGGCTGCAGGTCTGGCTGCCCGCGATACTTTGCGTCTGGAGATGGGTTACCCGCTGCACGGGCATGACCTTTCCCCTCAGATCATGGCAAATGAATGCCGGGTCGGTTGGGCTATCGGCTGGAAGAAGCCGGAGTTCTTTGGCCGTGAAGCGCTTGCTGCTGCTAAGGAGGCTGGAGCCCCTCGCATGTTGCGTGGACTTGTTGCTAAGAAGCCAGGCATTGCGCGAGATCACATGATCGTCAAGAACGCTGACGGCGTAGAGGTCGGGCATATCACGTCAGGAAATATGTCGGTGACGAAGAAGATTGGCATCGCGCTCGCGCTGCTCGACAAGTCGATCAAGGAAGGCGACACGGTCCTCGTTGACGTCCGTGGTCGCGACCTTGAGATGGAAGTTGTCAAGCCTCCGTTCGTCGAGCCGAGCGTTAAGGAAGACTAACGCTTAGTGACTCTTGTCATTGCTGGCCGGACGTGTAAGTCCGGCCAGCAATTTTCTTGGTAAAGCAGAAAATAGTTTGTTTCTGGTGGGATATCGCCGCTAGCGTGCTGCTATGGATTCTCGTTACCGGTATGACGAAATTACAGCAGCGATTAGTGCTGATGATCCTAAGCGCCATGACTTCTTCTGCGCGCTAGGGATAGCTTTCCTGGGGAATGACAACACCCGTGAGCAATCAGCAAAACAAGGCGAATATGCAGTGGCAGATAAGTCTTTGATGCGCGGTCTCTACGTCGACGGTGACCTGTTGCCAGTGGCTACTTTTAGTTCAGCGCCGCGCCAAGTCAATGTTGGGCATGGACGTTTTGTCCCCGGGAATCTCATTACCGATGTGACAGTGCGTGCTTCTCACCGGCGTCGAGGGCTCCTTACTTACCTCATGCAACGTGATCTCCATGAAGCGCAACAGCGTGGCGATGTGGTGGCAGCCTTGACCGCTTCGGAAGGCGCGATCTATGGGCGTTTTGGCTTTGGCGTTGCTTCTCGTTTAGCTAACGTCAAAATTGATTGTCAAAAATTTTCCCTACGGGAACCGGCCGTTGGCGAATGTGAGTATGTATCCCGCGAGCAGGCATTGGAATTGCAGGGCAAACTTACCGAAAAGATGCTGGCAGAAGATCGAGGCGCGATGGGTAGATTCGCGCATATCCCAGATCAGATTTCTGGTATGTATGACTGGCGTTCTGGAAGCGCGGATCGCGATACCCGGGCAGTTGCACATTATCGTGATGGCGTAGCCGATGGGGTTGCATTCTATAAGCCAGTTCCGGGTTCTGATCCTGGAGAAATAACTGTGGTTGAGATCCAGACAGTCGATGCTGATGCTCGTCTAGCGCTGTGGGATTTCCTTGCCTCGATCGATCTGGTTGAGAAGCTCAGCTCTCGTAGATTTCGTCTTGATGATCCATTGCAGTGGGCGGTTAAGGATTTTCGGGCAGTAAAAGTTACTGGTATCTATGATCTGCTCTGGTTGCGGATACTTGATCCAATTCGTGCTCTCGAAGAGCGTGGCTGGGATCGTTCTGGCTCGCTGGTGTTGCGGATAGATGATCCTCTGGGATTCACTGCTGGAACATTCCATATAGAGACAGATGGTGATCTGGCGCATGTTGTAGCGACGCAAGCTGAGCCACAAGCGCAACTAAATGCAGAGACTTTTGCCTCGTTGTATTTCGGGGACGTTAGTGCGCTCGTTCTTGGCGCTGCCGGTCGTATCAGTGGAGACGTCGCTGCCGTGGATCGACTATTTCGTACTGATTGCCCACCCTATATGGCAGTTGGATTTTAGGTGAGCCATGTCGGATCAGTCGTCCTGCTTGGACTAGACTGAACTCCTAATTTTTGGTGAGGAGTAATTTTCCGCATGAGCAACTTCGCTGCGACTGCAGAGCATGGCTTCAAATTATTTGGGCCGACGCATCTGGTTACCGTCGCACTAATCGTAGTGGTGCTGTGGGGGCTCTACTTCTTTCGAAATATCAGTGATCGAGCTAAACGGATAGTTAGTTGGGTCATGGCGATTTGCCTTATTGCCGACGAGCCGATCTATCAGTATTGGCGACTATCTAACGGGATCTGGGATCTAAAAGAGCACCTGCCGTTGCACCTGTGCTCGATCATCATGCCGCTGGCCGCTATCGTGCTGATTTGGCGTAACTATCGCTGGTATGAGTGCGTCTTAATGCTGGCAGCTATTGGCCCGGTCATGTCTATCCTGACACCTAATCTCGATGCCTATGGTTTTCCGCATTACCGCTATTGCGAGTTTTTCTTCGCTCATGCCTTAATGATCGCAGCGATGTTATGGGTGACGTGGTGCTACAAGCTCATGCCGACCTGGCGGTCAGTCTGGAATGCAATGAAAATCCTGCTCGGCTACGCCGTTGTGATCTTTATCATTAACTGCTGCTTGGGCTCGAATTATCTCTTCATTAATCATAAGCTGCCGACAGCATCGATTCTGGATCTGTTACCGCCTTGGCCGGGGTATCTCGTTGTGGCATCTTTTGCGTTGCTGATCTGGTGGACATTGGTCTGGCTGGTCTTTGCTTGTATTCAGAAAGTCAAGTACTCAGTGAGTTGGAAAACTCAGTGCATCGATGTCTGGCGTGATAAAACCATCGAAAAACAGCTCCACCATCCAGGCGGGGCGCGCTTCTTAGAGTTTTATCCTGAGTGTGCTTCTGACTATCCAGAGTGTGTTCGTGGTGGCTCGTAAACTAGAGATTTCATCCGCTGGGCAAACTATGCAGCATAGGCTGTCGGGATGGAACGCGAACAGCTCACAGCCGATGATGGTGCCACTCTCGATATCTGTATCTGGCGCCCAGCGCACCCTCCTAGGGGGATAGTCCAGATTGCGCATGGCATGGCTGAGTATGCGGCTCGGTATGACTATCTAGGGCATCGGCTTGCTGCCGTCGGGTGGTTAGTGGTGGCAGGGGATCATCGTGGACATGGAGCTAGGGCAAAAGCATGTGACGAGCTAGGTGTTTTCCCGGCTCGTGGCTACGATCAGATCGTCGATGATCTTTACCTCATAGGACAGCACTATCGGAGCCAAGATAGGTCTTTGCCTTGGATACTTCTTGGGCATTCGATGGGATCATTTCTTGTCAGACTGCTAGCGTCGCGAGTTGGGCGCGAGATGGCTGGTCTGGTTGTTATAGGTACTGGTGGTTCGCAGGGGGCTTTGGCCCCCATTGCAAAGGCCGTAGCTGCTCGTGAAGTACGCAAACGTGGAGATCGCGGCGTTAGTACTGTCATGGACAAGCTTGCCTTCGGTGAGTTTAATAAGGCGTTTCGTCCGACCCGCACGCAAGCAGATTGGTTATCGCGAGACGAGGCTCAGGTTGATGCCTATCTTGCTGATCCATTGTGCGGTTTTATCTGCTCAGCAGGGTTCTATCGTGAGTTGATTCAACTCGTCGAGCTTGTTAACCGCGGAGAAATAATGCGGGCTATGCCGCCGTCGCTGCCGATCTTGCTGTTATCTGGCGCAGCAGATCCTGTGGGTAAGTCCGGAGCGGGGGTTCGTGCTGTAGCACAGCAGTTTAGTAAATACGGCATGAGAGATGTCACGCTGCAGCTTTACCCGCGGGCTCGTCATGAGATTCTCAATGAGACGAACCGAGATGAGGCCATAGCAGCGGTAATTGCGTGGCTAGATATGACCTGCAACGGCTAGGAGATATTTCTGCTGTCGCATTGAGTAGCGATCAACTGTTATGGAATAAAGTATGCAGTAATCTAACCGAGGGTAGCCTCACCTTATGTGATCAGGGATGGGGTTTTCGATGGCTACCGGAAAGATTGCTATGAAGCTTCAATGGGAACGCCTTGCGGTTAAGGCATTAGGGGCACGGCCAGCAGTTTTGAAGGTACTTGCGGTAGAGAGTGCTGGGCCACAATTCCAAAGAATCCACGTGGATTGCGGGGATCTCTTCTCTCGCGTCCCGGTTCATCCCACGATGTGGCTTCGGCTGTGGTTCGACAATCAAGGCAAGCCGCATCAGCGGGCTTTTACGTTGGTAGACCCTGATCTCGAAACTAGCACTGCCTGGCTTGAGTTTGCCTTGCATGACGGCGTCGCCTCGGAGTGGGCCCGTCAAGCAGCAATCGGGCAGAGTATTGAAGCCTCCTTTTTGGGGAGCAAATACGTTTGGCAAGGAGAGGCGCCAGCAGCAGGTAGCGCATGGGAATCGACGCTTATTGCAGGCGATTTAGCGGCGTTGCCAGCGATCAATTCGTTACTTGACCAGCTAGGAGATACGCCAGCGACGGTAGTGCTGGATTGTGCTCAGGGTGAAGATCTAGCCATCGCAGTTCGTTGTGCAGCGGCGCATCAGCTTAAGTATTGCCAAGGCGGCGAGGCGTTCACTGATGAGATATTAGCGCTAGCTGGGGTTTCGGGGCAGCGGATCTGGATTGCTGCAGAAGCTGAGCTGACGCGCACTCTTGCTAAGCGATTGCAACAAGACTATGGCGTAGCAAAAGCCGATATTGCCGCAGTTGGCTATTGGCGGAGGGGATAAATCATGGAATCGGTAAAAGCACAGCGTTCTCCGCTCGTTCTGCTCACCGCACTTTATGCAACGCAGTTCATTGGTGTGGGTTTTCTCAGCGTTGGCCTGGGCGCCATTTTGTTACATGATGGAGTTAGCCTAGCTGCGATCGGATGGTTTAATCTGCTCGGGCTTGTATGGGCTTTCAAATTCTTATGGGCGCCTGTGATTGATGCCGTTTCGCCAGCTCGATATGCGCTGCTGAGAAAAGCCGGGCACTATCGAGCCTGGTTGCTTGTGCTACAGCCATGCATGGTGCTGTCGCTGCTCCTGCTGGTATTCGTGACGCAGCCAGCCCGGCAGCTACCGTTGCTCTTTATCATCGTGACTCTCTTCGTCCTTATGAGCGCGACCCAAGACATTGCTGCTGATGCGATTTCGGTGCGCATGCTTAAAAGCGGTAAGCGAGATTTGGGTAGCGCGATTCAGGTATCGGCTAGCTATCTAGGAAATATCGTTGGTGGGGCCGGGGCTGTCATTGTTGCTGATCGATGGGGGCTGAAAG
>CAMQXE010000109.1 GCA_947038745.1 uncultured Propionibacteriaceae bacterium
CTTGAGTCTGGGTCTGTGCCTTTACTCAACTACGACACTGACAACTGCACTGTCTGGGGTGCCTCCTGCTTCTAATTCCACCGCTCCAAGGGAGTAGCAGCCGCGCAGCAGTCGTCATGATGGCGGCCTGGAATGTAGTGCGGTAGCGTCTGCAGATGGTCAATGGCGACGGATCGTTGCGCTCCTACTCACATTCTAGGAGCACACTTGTAAAGCTCTATCTGGGTTTAAGAACACCGGGTCATGGGCATTAATAATGCGTAGTGTTGGATCGTGTTGTTCGGCAAGTTTGCGTAGCTGGTTTTGGTTTTCTTTGAGTAGCTGACGGTCATAGGCAAAAGCAGCTTCTTGGGCGCGAAGCGGGAGCGAGGCTTTAGATAACCCATCGAGGGTCCCATGATGGTAGAAAGCGTCGCCAGCGTGGAGGATCCAGCCGGACTCGTCAGCAACTGCTACCGCTGCATGCCCACGACTGTGCCCGGCGAGGGGGATCAGCCATATGTCAGCACCAATGTCGGTGAGCTGGCAGGCCCCATCAAACCCGCGCCATGTCGTTGTTCCTGAAGAATGTGCAACGATCTGTGGCTGGTGCTCCCACTGGGCTGGGGCATAACGCAATTTTTCCCACAGACTGGGGCGCGACATTGCAGCATAGGCTTCATCGGCACTGACATGGACCGTTGCCTGTGGAAAATCTGCAAGACCGCCAGCATGATCTCCGTCGAGGTGAGTCAGGACGATATGTCGTACGTCGTGGGGATCAAAGCCTAGCTGCTGAATCTGGCGGCAAGCCGTCTCGGTTTCACGCGCTGCTGGCTTAACTATATGGCGATATAAGCTCAGCGCCCGAGCTGGATTAGCGACATCGAGAAGACCAAGCCCGGTATCGACAAGTGCAAGGCCATCGGATAGTTCTAAGAGCAGCACATGGCAGATGAGTGGGGTGCCCAGCAGATTCATGCTGCCGCAGTTCAGATGATGGATCTTCATACTGCTGGCTTCCAACCCGTGGCGGTAGTCACAATGAGTTGCTGGTTAATGCTGGTGGGGTCTGTCGCAATATCGAGCAGTGCGGTTGCAGCCGCATCCATCGATAGTGTGGGCAGGCCAGGAACCTGCGCAACATCGTCGAGTATCTTGACAAGTGCGACATGAGCCGATGGTTTCGGATCATGATTGACGGGATAGACGATTTGCAAAGCAAGGCGAGATCCCAGATTTCCGCTCGCGCCGACAATGGCAATGTCCATGGTGATAACTCTTTCGTGAGTGTGAACTTTATTCAGGTTCAGTAAAAACGGTGTGTAATGCGCCTTCGAGCGCAGCGATACAGATCTCAATGACGTCATTTGGGGCTAGTTCGCCAACCTCAATGGAGTGTCGTGAAGTGAACTCGACGAATGCCAGCCAGCCTCCGATAGCTAAGCGATTGCGTGGAGTATCTGGCTGCTCTGTGCATTGGAAAATCCACTGAATATGGTGTTGATGGTTGGTGTGTGCAAGTTCGCGCACGGTGGGGACGGCATGGGCGGGGTTGTACAGCTCGCGTACGCCACCGCTGCTTGTGGCAAAGAAATCGAGGTAAGCAGCAAGCGCTCGGTTGAGGTTTTGGCGGGGGCTAAGGGCAAAATCTGGACGGGTGGCGTGTAGCAGCCGCTCGGCTTCGGCACGAAGTACCGCTTCAAGGAGCGCATCTCTTCCTGGAAAATAGTGGCACGGGCAACCCCGGCATCATGTGCAATCGCACTAATAGAAGCTCCCGTGATGCCATCCTTGGCGAAGTGCTCAGCGGCGACCTTGATGATCTGGTCTTGGCGATCGGCGGGGTCCATCCGGCGACTACTATTTGACATGTGTCTAACATTAGCTCTTGTTTGACACATGTTCAATAAGGCCCGTAAAGAAGTCTCTCTGGGCGGATTTTTCACAATGCACGATTGCCCGCGATACTGGTAGCCCGAATGCTCAACGAAAGGCCGACTGTGACCGACATCGATCTTCTTGTTGTTGGGGCAGGCCCGGCGGGGTCAAGCGCGGCTCGAATAGCGGCAGCAGTGGGGCTGCGCGTGGCGATCGTCGATAAAGAACAATTCCCCCGTTATAAAACCTGCGGCGGCGGCATGATCGGAGTCACCCGCGCTCAGGTTCCAGCAGGATTCCCGAGTCGCGGTGATATCTGCTCTCTGGTCCTGTCGCACAACTGCAAGCATGATCGAACTCGCCGCTCCAAAACCCGGATTCTCACGATGCTGTCGCGCCCAGAGTTCGATCAATTTCTCCTTGATGAAGCACTCAAAGCGGGTGCGACATTTCAGGCTGAGAAGCACGTCCGAAGCTATCGCCATGATGATCAATCTGTCACAGTTAGCACCGCTACTGGGGAAGAACTCACAGCTCGCTACGTTATTGACGCTTCAGGAACGTCAAGTGCCATTGCACGTCAGATGGGTGTGACATTACACGCCATCGATCTTGGTTTGGAACGTGAATTACGCGCGACCGAAGAACAGCAATCCCTATGGCAAGGCAAAATACATGCAGATTTTGGTCCCATCCCTGGTTCTTACGGCTGGCTTTTTCCCAAAGGCGACACGCTCACAGTTGGCGTTATCGCCAGTAAAGGTGACGCGGTTGCGCTCAAAGGTTACCTTGATGACTACATCGATCATCTGGGGTTAAGTAATGCTGAGGTTCTCCATGACTCAGGCCATGTGACCCGTTGTCGTAGTTCAGAATCTCCGCTTGGGCAAGGACGAATCTTGCTGGCAGGAGATGCTGCTGGGTTGCTAGAACCATTCACTCGTGAAGGGTTGAGCTTTGCTACTCGCTCAGGAATTGCGGCAGCAGAAACGATCATCGCTGCCGCTATAACAGATAGCAGTGATCCGGTAAGTGCCTACTCTGCGACACTTGCCACGACGCTTTGCCGCGAAATCGAGGCGGGGTTTGCGGTACGTCGAGTCTTTGAAAAACTCCCGAGAGCGTTCTACGCAATGGTCTCGCGGTCGCGCTCTGGTTGGTGGTTCTTCACCCGCTTTGCTTCGGGGGAGCTCTCCTTCCCTGATATTTTGGCTAAACCCTATGCCAGGATTCCAGTGGCGCTACTACAACGGTAAGGCTGAGTTCACGTGGCCAGGGGAGCAGTCTAGGCTGGGAACCAACCCGGAAAGGTAGATCGTGAACACCCCAACTTCTCTAGCTCCACATCAACGACGGCTTACCCGCTTGGCCTTGCTGGCAACCTTGGGTGGTTTTCTCTTCGGCTATGACACTGGCGTCATAGCTGGTGCCTTAGTCTTCATCACCGATGAACTCCAGCTCAGCCCAACGATGGAAGGATGGGTGGTCAGCTCACTTCTGTTCGGTGCAGCCGCTGGCGCAACCTGTGGCGGGCGCATAGCAGATCGTTTTGGTAGGCGTGCTGTGCTGCTACTGGCCTCGCTCATCTTTATTCTCGGAACCATTGGCTCAGCGTTCGCTCCAACCGCTGCGCTACTCGTGGCAGCCCGAATCATTTTGGGTGCTGCTGTTGGCTTCGTTAGTACGGTAGTACCGATCTACATCAGTGAGCTTGCCACCGCCCAAGAACGCGGCAGACTCGTCAATATCAATGCGCTTGTGATCGTCATTGGACAGCTCATCGCCGGTATCGTCAATACGATCTTGGTCCACACCATTCATGCTCGCGGCCTCTGGCGCTGGATGCTCATGATGGGTGTCATCCCGGCAATTGGATTACTCATCGCATGTTGTTTCCTGCCAGAAACCCCGCGCTGGTTGGTCCTCAACGGGCGCGAAAACCAAGCCAGAGCAGTACTGGACACAATTCGTCCCAATGGCGTTGATGCTGAGATCGCCCGCTACCACAGCACTCTCGAAGCAGAAAGTCGTGAGCCGTTGGGCTGGGCAGCATTTAGCTCAGTTCGTTGGGTGCGCACCATCATCATCATCGGTATCGGAATCTCGATCAGCCAGCAAGTCACAGGTGTGAATACGGTGGAGTATTACGGACCGACGATTCTGCAAAATACTGGGTTAGTGGCTAGCGCTTCCATCACAGCCCATATCGGTATTGGGCTGGTAGGTGTTATCGGCGCAGCATTAGGTTTGTATCTCATCACAAAACACAACCGTCGTTTGCTGCTTCTCGTAGGCTTTGCGGGTACTGCAATCTCGATGCTACTACTAGCTTTATTGTTCCTCCTGCCATCATCAGGAGCTCGCAGTCTGGCAATTTTGGTAGCGATGGTTATCTTCATCGGCTTCCAGCAATGCCTGGTGTCACCAGTGACCTGGCTGCTGCTTGCTGAGCTATTCCCGCTACGAGTCCGAGGTATTGCCATGGGAGCCGCAGTCTTTTTCCAGTGGGCGGTGAACTTCGGTATTTCGCAAGCCTTCCCGGTACTCATTCATCGAGCAGGAAGCCTTATCACCTTCATCATTTTTGCGGCATTTAGTGCATTGTGCCTTGTCTTCGTTAAGACGACGGTTCCAGAAACACGCGGTCATAGTTTGGAAGATCTTGAAGACAGTTTCCGAGTGAAATATGCCGAGTGATTGCTGACGAATAAACAGTGGGGGCCTGCATCCAAGTTTCTGGATGCAGGCCCCCACTCACGTAGTAAAGAAAGCGGATAAGCGCAGATTAACCGGCTTAGTTCTTCTCTTTAGCCTTACTGGGAGACTTTTCGAGAAGACCATCATCAGCTAGTGGCCAACCTGCCTTACGCAGCCGCTTTGCCACGCGACGAATGTCCTTAGCCTTAGGCGGCATAAGGATCATCTCTTGAAGCGTTTGCTCGATCTGCTCAGCCGTGACGGGGTGGTTATCTTCGGCCATGAACTGTGCCACGACCTCTTTAATCTCGGCCTTGGTGAGCTTGCGCTGTAACAGGTCAAGCAGAGGGACGTGATCTTGCGTCGGAACACCACCGGGGTAGCCAGCACGCAGCCACACAATGAATCGGGTGACGGGATTTTCGCTCATTATGCCTTCTTTCAGTGGGGAAGAACAGACTTGCCGAAGATGATGATGAGGATGCCATAAGCAATCGCTAACAACACGATACCGAAGCACAACACAGCCAGAATCTTTCCGGGTAATGTCGCGTGTCCTTCTGGCTCGCCTTTGGCATTAAGCGTGCGACCGATTACTAAAGCGCGCATGCCTAGGGAATAGATAGCGGGAAGCCCTGCTCCCAAGATGATGCCGACGATCAAAACGCTGG